>JBBROT010000022.1:0-17856 GCA_038229155.1 Bryobacterales bacterium
AAGACGTGAGGGAGAGCGGCGGGCTGAATGCCGGGGCCGCTATCGGAGATGGTGATTCTGGCGAAATTTTCGACGGTGTGGGAGCCGAGCAGCGTTTCCGTTTCACGGCACAGGGCGGAGGTGGCGATGGCTATTTCTCCGCCGCCCGGCATGGCGTCGGCGGCGTGGAGGAGGAGGTTCGCCAGGACCTGATCGAGCTGGCTGGGGATGATATTGACGCAGCCAGCGCTGGGGTTGAGTTGGGACGAAACGGAGATGCGGGAGCCGAGTGCGGCGGGGACGCGGCCGACGATTCGATTGACGTTGACCACCTGACGGGGTTCGGCGGGTTTGCAACTGAGCGCGACGAGTTGGCCGGCGAGGAGGCTGCTGAAATTGTGAGCGATGCCGCCGGCCATTCTGCCGACGGTTAACATTTTCTGTTCATTGCAGACTTCCTGTTCTTCGCGGGAGCGCTGGGAGCAATCGCGGAGGGTGATGACGGCGCCGGGGTTGGAATCGTTATTGATGCTGGGTGAGATTTCGCCTTCGACTTCGAGGTCGGACAAGCCGGGGCGGCGGAGGGCGAGGCCGCGGGGGAGGGAGAAGCTGGCATCTTTACGGATGGCGGCGGCGACGAGGTCGCCCGCGGGTTCGCCGGTGCGGAGATGGAAGAGGGGGAAGGCTTCCGAAAACGGCCGGCCGATGAGGGTGAGGCGCGAGGCGACGGCGAGTTCTTCGGCGAGCGGGTTGACGAAGCGAACGACGCCGAGGCGGTCGGTAACGATGGTGGGCGCGGGGGAGGAGAGGAGCACGGTGGAGAGCCAGGCTTCCCGCTGGCGGAGTTGCTGCTCAGACCGGTGTTTGAAGAGAGCCATCTCAATGGAGCTGGAGAGATTGACCTGGCGAAACGGCTTGACCAGGTAGCCGAAGGGCTCGGTGACTTTGGCGCGTTCGAGAGTGTCGCGATCGGCGTGGGCGGTGAGGAAGATGACGGGGACGTCGAAGCGGGCGCGGACGCGTGCGGCGGTCTGGATGCCGTCGAGATCGCCCTTTATGCGAATGTCCATGAGGACCAGGTCCGGCGCTGCTTCGGCGAGGGACTTGAGGGCTTCTTCGGCGGAAGCGGCGATACCGGTGACCTGGTAGCCATCCTTGCGGAGGCGGTCCGCAATATCGTTCGCGATGAGGCCTTCGTCTTCGACTACAAGAATTTTTGTGGGATGCATTTTTAGGGGGCCTATGAGTGGTTAGGTTGAGGGGAAGACTACTTCGAACGCGGAGCCTTGTTCAGAGAGCACGTTCATGGTGCCGCCGAGCTGGCGGGCGAGAATACTGACGATTCGCAGACCGAGGGAGCGGGACTGCGCCCAATCGAAGCCGGCGGGGAGACCGATGCCGTCATCGGAGACGGAGAGATGGACTTGTGAGGAATCATCGCGATGGAGGCCGATGCGAATCTCTCCCGCGGCTTGTCCGGGATAGGCGTGCTTGAAGGCGTTCGAGACCAGCTCATTGAGAATGAGACCGCAGGGGACGGCTTGATCGAGACAGAAGCGGATGGGCTGGACTTGCAGGGCAAGGCGGACGTGGGAGCGGTTGAGGCCATGAGAGCTGCTGAGCTCGCTGGCGAGGAGGCCTGCGTAATCGGCGAAATCGATATCGCTGAGGGAGGCGGAGTCATAGAGCAATTCGTGAATCATGGCCATGGACTGGACACGATCCTGACTTTCGCGGGGGACTTCGAGGGTGCCGGGATGGGTAATGGTTTGGGACTGCATGGAAAGGAGGCTGCAGATGACCTGGAGATTATTTTTGACGCGGTGATGGATTTCGCGCAGGAGCACTTCCTTTTCGACGAGGGAGGAACGGACCTGATCGGAGGCGAGGTTGCGATCCGTGAGGTCATGCCAAATGGAGATACGGAAGGAGCGGCCGTTGACGTGGACGCGGGAAAGGGAAACTTCCACGGGGAGGTGCGAGCCATCGGCGCGGAGATGGAGCCAATCGAAGCGGACGCACTCTTCGGAATCGAGGCGGGCGGTGTATTCGGGCATTAACTCCGCGGAAGTACGGCCGGAGGGTTGGATGGCAGGTGAGAAGGAATTGCCGGGGTGCAGGCCGATGAGGCTTTCTTTGCCGGGGACGCGCAGCATGCGGACAGCAGCCTGATTGCAATCGAAGATGCCCTGATCGTCGAGGAGGAAGCGGGCATCGCTGGACTCTTCGAAGAGGAGGCGGAATTTGGATTCGGAGGCGACGCGTTCGGAGACATCGTGGACCATGACGAGGCGGGCGGAATCATCGAACCAATCGACAAGGTGGGCGGCGATTGGAGGCAATGGCCTGCGAGAGGTCCTGCTCGATGAGGTGCATTTGGGCGGGGACGCGGATATCGGAAACGCGGAGCTGGAGGAATTCGGAGCGCGAATAGCCGTAGTGTTCGGCGGCGCTCTGGTTGGCGTCGAGAAAGCGGAAGGTTTCGGTGCAGTAAATCCACGCGGGAAGCGGGTTGCGATCGAAGAGTTTGCGGTAGCGGGCTTCGGATTCGGCCACTTTTTTATCGGCGAGCTTGAGTACTGTGATGTCGCGCGAGATACAAAGAAGGCGCTGGGGGTTGCCGGCGCTATCGGGGATGGGGGAGATGATGACGTGCCACCACTTGGGCTCACCGGTAAAGGTGGCGCAGAAACCTTCGAAGCGGCCGACATGACCGCTAGCGGCGGCGGCGATGGCCTGGGCGGCTTCGGGGCGATATTCGCCGCTCCAGAAATCGAGCCAGCAGGTATTGAGGAGGGGGTCGAGATTACAGATGCCGAGCTGCTTCTGGCCGCCTGAATTGATGAAGAGCAAGTCTCCTTCGAGAGACAGGATCTTAATGCAATCCTGACTGCTTTCGAGGATGCTGCGATTGAATTTTTCGCTCTCCTGGAGGGCGAGTTCAGCGGTGCGGCGCTCTGCTATGTCGAAGGCGAGGCCGCCGATGAAACGTTCGGAGCCCTGGACGCTGAAGGGAAATTTGACGCTGAGGAAGTCGCGGGGAGCGCCATCGGGGGTGATGACGGTTTCGATGACTTCGAGGGTGGAATCGCCGGCGAGGACCTTGAGGTCGGTTGCGCGGAGGGCTTCGGCGATGTGGCGGGGCCAGAGGCTGAAATCGTCGCGGTCCTGCCAATCGGCAAGGCGGATGTTGAAAGCCTTTTCGAGGGCGGCATTGACGAAGACCATGCGGCCTTGGGAATCCTTGATGAAGGCGATGCAGGGGTTGAAGCGCATGAAGGCGTCGAAGCGGCGCTCCACCACGCCGAGTGAGCGTTCGGCACCCTGGCGGCGGACGAAATCGTAATGGCTGCGCCAGCCGGCGAAAATGAGTGCGATGAAGGAGAGGATGGCGCGGGCCTGGGCGACGGCGCGGCCTTCGGAAGACCAGCGATTAGCGTTATAGACGGTGAGCAGGGAGGAGCAGAAGAGCAGGAGAGCGCCGATGGCGAAGCTAAGTTTTAGAGTTTTGGCAAAGCCGATCATCGGGGAGTTTGGGGCGGGCTAAGAACATGGAGTTCGGGGGGAGGGGGAATGTTCTCGGAAATTGTTCGGGGAGGGGAGGGGGGCTACACTCAAAATCAGGTGAACAGCGATATGCAGATGCGGCTTGTATTGCTTCCGATTTTTGTGACGGGGGGCTTATGTTTTGGCGCGGGGAAGACGGATGCCAAGATTTTGACGGGCGAGAGCGCCTTTGCGGATTATCACAGCGTTCAGCCGGGGGTGTTCCGGAAGATTACGGCCGATGCGCTGCCGAAGCCGTTTGCGACTAAGGGCGTTTCGAACGGGCCTTCCGTGGTGGCGAAACCGGCGGGCGCGTGGCCGAAGGCTCCGGCGGGGTTCAAGGTGGAGCGGTATGCGGAGAACCTGGATAATCCGCGCGCGATTCGGCGGGCACCGAATGGGGATTTGTTTGTGGCGGAGACACACTCCGGTGAGCTGAAGATTTTCCGGGGTATTACGAAAGATGGGAAGCCGGAGCAGACGTCGACATTTATCGGTGGGTTGCGGGGGCCTTTCGGGATTGCGTTTTATCCGCCGGGGCCGGAGCCCAAGTGGATCTATATCGGCAACAGCAATGCCGTGGTTCGCGTGGCTTATAAGAATGGCGATTTGAAGGCGGCGGGTACACCGGAGGTGATGATTCCGGATATTCCGACCGGTGGACATTCGACTCGCGATGTGGTGTTTTCGCAGGACGGCAAGCGGCTGTTTCTGGCGGTGGGGTCGCGAAGCAATATTGACGATCCGGATACACATCCGACTGAAAAGCTGAGGGCGAATATTCTGGAATACACGCCGGCGGGCAAATTTGTGAAGGTATATGCTTCGGGGATCCGGAATCCGGTGGGGATCGCGATCAATTCACTTACTAACGAGTTGTGGTGTTCAGTAAACGAGCGGGATATGCTGGGCGACAATCTGGTACCCGATTACATTACTCATGTGCAGGAGGGCGGCTCTTACGGATGGCCCTGGTATTACATGGGGAGTAACCAGGACCCGAGGCTGGAAGGCACGCGTCCGGAGTTGAAGGGACATGTGATTGTGCCGGATGTTTTGTTGCAGCCGCATAACGCTTCGCTGCAGATGATGTTCTATGACGGGAAGCAATTTCCGGCCGAGTATTCGGGGGACATATTCGCGGCGGAACATGGGTCATGGAATAAGGCGGTGCGCGCCGGGTATGAAGTGGTGCGAGTGCCGCTGGTGAACGGCCATGCGACGGGAGAGTACGAGGATTTTTTGACTGGATTTGTTACGGACAGCGGGGACGTGTGGGGCCGCCCGGTGGGTGTGGCAACGGCGACGGACGGGTCTTTGATGGTGACGGATGACGGATCGAAATCCATCTGGCGAGTTACTTACGTGGGTAAGTAAGTAACTCGCCGGTTGGGGGAAGCGCGACTTACTGTTTTTTGTGCGCCAAGCGGCTGCACGCAGCGCCGGAGCCTTCGGGATCTAACTTATCTTTTTCCATGTATTCGATTTTACCGTCTTTATCGATCACAAAGGTCACCCGGTAAGCCATTCCGCGATTGGGGATGAGGATACCGTAATCAGTTGCTACTTTGCGATCGGTAAAATCGCTGAGCAGCGGGAAGGTGAGTTTAAGTTGTTCGGCAAAAACTTTCTGGGACGGGGAGTTATCGGTACTAACACCGAACATAGCGGTGTCACTTTCATCGAATTTAGCGTGACCAGCCTGGTACGCCGTCATTTCTTTGGTTCAACCACCGGTGAAAGCGGCGGGGAAGAAGGCCAGGACGACATTTTTCTTACCGCGAAATTCCGAGAGGGTGACCTTTTTTCCGTCGGTTGCGGGAAGGGTGAAATCGGGTGCCATGTCGCCGACCTTGAGCGTGGTGGAGGGCGAGGGCGGAGTCTGCGCGGTGAGCGCAGCGGTGCAGAGCAGGAGCAAGTACGAAGTGTTTCGCATGTTTTTCCTCAAGTTCTCAAGCTATCACGATGGGGCCGGGGGATGAAATTACCAGCGGCCGATGATGGGCTGGCTGCCGGGGCCGCCGCTGAAGGGGATGAAGCGGTCGCCGCCGGGGCCGGTGCAGAATCATCATTCCTCCAGGATCAGGCGCAAGATGCTTTGCACGTCGCGCGCGGCATGAAGCACTCGAATCACCCGCAACGGTTTGGTTTCGTCGAGGTACACGATGAGGTAGGAATTGACCAAGAAGAAACGGTGTCGCCGGTCGGCCAGCTCTTCCCGCGTGTGGCCGATGCCGGGAGCCTTGGCCAGTTTTTGCATGGTGGTTTCGAGCGCATCCAGAACGCGGTCAGCCGCTTCGATGCTGTCATCGGCGATATAGTCCCAGATGTCGCTGACCATCCTGCTCGGCGCGGGGTGTGAGAACAAACGGCTTCATTCCTTGCCGTTTTTCCGCTTTGCGCTGCGTTGCCGGATTTTAGCGAAGGCCTCCGGGCCGTCCACAAACCGGGCCCGGTCGGCTTGCTGGCTGTCGACGGCGATTTCCTTGCGCAACTCGGCCAGACGAAGCTGTTTCACTTCCTCACGTTCTTTCAAAAGCCGGAGGCCTTCGCGCAAGACTTCGCTTTGGGTTTGGTAGTAGCCGGTCTTGAGCAGGTCGGACACGAACTCATCGAAAACGGTTCCAAGATGGACGTTCATGACCACACGTTACCGCCGGGTAACAATAATTGTCAACTGTTGACAGTGTCATTCAGCGCATCGAACAGCGTCGACAACACTTAGCAATTGTCGATCGCCGTTTTCGGGTTGTCGATTGTTACGAACCGGCAGGTGATTCGTAAGGGAAGCGCAGGTCCGGTGATGAAGGGTTGCACCGCGTAGGAAGGAGTATGTTTCCGTTGGCCCCCCTTTCCCTACCAGCGTCCGATGATGGGTTGGCTGCCGGGGCCGCCGCTGAAGGGGATGAAGCGGTCGCCGCCTGGGCCGGTGCCGTCGTAGGTGCCGTTGCCGTTGTAATCGAGGACCCAGAAGCCGTTGATGTAGATGCCGATTTTGCTGGTGCCGCTGCCGTTCCAATCGGCGACGAAGGGGATCTCGCCTGCGTTGCCACCGAAGCCGTAGAACTTGTCCTGGCCTGGGCCGGTGCCGTCGTAAGCGCCGTTGTTGTTGGTGTCGAGAATCCAGAAGCCGCCGCGGAAGATGCCGATTTTGGTTTTGCCGTCGCCGGTCCAATCGCCGGTGACGGGTTTGTCACCTGAGGCATAGGGGAACGTGGTGTAGTATTTGTCGGCGGCGGTGAAGGTACCGTTGCCGTCGTAATCGAGCGTCCATTTCCCTTGAAAGAAGAAGCCCACTTTAGTGCGTTTGTCGCCATTCCAATCCCCTAAGAGCGGCGTTTCGTTCGCGCCGTTGCCGCCGAAGGTAAACAAGCCGTCGCCGGCATCGAAGGTGCCGTTGCCATTGGTATCGAGCGCCCACTTACCGTTGTTGTAATAGCCGATTTTTGTTTTGCCGTCGCCGTTCCAATCGCCGGTTATGGGGATGTAAGTGGCGGCTACTCCACCGAAGGCATAGAACTTATCGCCACCGGCGGGGCCATCGTAGAAGCCGTTGCCGTTATAATCGAGCACCCAGAAGCCTTTCAGGTAATAGCCGATTTTGGTGCGGCCGTCGCCATTCCAATCGCCCGTGACGGCGATGGCTCCGGCTTGGGCAGCGAAGGGGAAGAGCTTGTCGGAAAGATCGAAGCCGCCGCTGCCGTTCGAATCGAGCGCCCAGGTGGAGCCGGAGGGCTGGAAATAACCAACGTTATAGGGCGCGACGGCTCCCGCTTGGGCCACGGTGAAAGAAGCGCCTCCAATGTTGACGGTGGCGGTGCGATTCGTGCCTGGCGCGGATGCGACGGTGAACATTACGGTACCTGTGCCGGTGCCCGATGCGCCGCTGGTAATGGTGACGAAGGGCAGGCTGCTGGAGACGTTGTAGGGGCAGTTGGGACTTGTGGCCTTCACCGTGACCGAACCGGTTGTGCCGCCAGAGGCGACGTACACCACGGGAGTGCCGATGGTGAAGAAGCACGCGGTCACGGTGGTGCGGCGAATGCGGCCGGAGACGTCCCCGATATACAGCTTCTGCGACCGATCCACGGTAAGGGAATACGGGTCGAGGCTGGCGGATGTGGCGGGGCCGCCGTCACCATCGGTACCGAATTTGCCGGTGCCGGCGACGGTGGAAATAAGATTCGTTGCGGCATCCACTCTTCGAACCCGCAGATGGTTCGTATCGGCGATGAACAGGTTGCTCGATTGATCCGCGAATACGGCATTGGGGCTAGATAGACCGGTTGCGGTGGCGGCGACTCCGTTCGCAAAGGCGGTGGAACCGTTGCCGGCCGCGGTGGAGATGAGGTTGGTTGCGAGGACAATTTTGCGGATGCGATTCCCCTGCGGCTCCGCGATAAACAAATTGCCCGCGCCATCGAGTGAGAGCGAGCGGGGACCGTTCAGCGTTGCGGAAGTGGCCAGACCGCCATCTCCGGTGGAGTTTGCCGCGCCGGTGCCGGCGATGGCGGTGACGATTCCGGTTTGCGCGTCGATTCTGCGCACGCGGTTGTTGCTGGTATCGGCGATGTAGAGATCGCCATTCGAGGCGACGGCGAGTCCGCTGATTTGCGAACTGAATTGCGCGGCGATGGCGAGGCCTCCGTCACCCGAGTTGCCGACTGTGTTCGACGTATTGGCGATGGTGGTGTAGACGCCTCCGGAAGTTTTGCGAATGCGGGAACCTTCGACGAAATAGAACGTGCCGTTCGAATCGCGCGTGAAAGTGGTCGCCGCGGCGACGGGCTGCGTGATGGAACTTGCATCCGGCGTGGAGCCGGCGTAACCGGTGCCCACGGCCATGGAAAGAAGGCCGCCGGTGAGCGTCACGGAACGGATGCCGCTGCTGCCGAGGTCAGCAAAGTAGAGATTGCCGGCGTTGTCGGGGATAAGAGAAGAGGGCTGAAAGAGGCTAGCGTTCACTGCGGCGAGACCGTTCGCGTTGAAATCGGGCGAGCCGTTACCGGCGACGGTAGAAACGATTCCGGCCACCACTTTGCGGATTCGAAAGGCGCTGGCGTCGGCGAGGAAGGGAATGCCCAGGCTATTCACCGCGAGCGCGGAGAGGTTCTGAAAGCTTGCGGATGTGGCGGCGCCGCCATCGCCGGTAGAGCCGTATGCGCCGCTGCCGGCGAAGGTGACGATGTTCAGTTGGTTGGCGGCGATGAGGCGGATGCGGTTGGCTTCGACGATGTAGATGTTATTGGACTTGTCAATGGCGATGCCATTGAGCGAGAGGAATCCGGCGGCTGTTGCAGGGCCTCCATCGCCGCTATAGCCAACGGTGCCGGTGCCGGCGAACGTTGCGATGGTACCGCCCGGCTGCAACTTTCTGACACGGTAATTCAGGGTGTCGGTGACGTAAAGCGCGCCGGAGGAATCGAGCGCGATGCCGGAGGGTTGATTCAGTGTGGCGGAGGTGGCGGGGCCGTTATCGCCTGAAAAACCGGGGACGCCGGTGCCGGCGACAGTCGCGATGAGGCCCGGAGGAGACACCATGCGGATTTTGTTATTGCCGCGATCGCAGATATAGAGGTTGTTCGACGAATCGATTGCGATGGCGGAGGGCGCGTTGAGTTGAGCGGCGGTAGCAAGGCCTCCATCGCCAGCGGCTCCGGCGGTGCCGTTGCCAGCAGCGGTGGTGGTGATACCGAGGGGGGAGATCTTACGGATCTGGTTGTGATTCGTATCCGCCACGTATAAGTTACCGGCATTATCGAGCGCGAGGCCTTGAGGTAGCGACAGACCTCCGGTGATGGCGGCGGTTCCATCGATGGGCGTGGACGTGAGGCCGTTGCCCGCGAACCGGCTAACGAATCCGGCGGTATCGATTTTCCAGACCTGATGAATGGATGAGAGGGAGAGATAGATATTGCCCGTTGGATCGATGGCGATGCCGGTGGGAGAGGCTAATCCGATCTTGAGAGCCTGGAGATAATAGGGTCCTCCGCCGGCGATGGTTTGTATAGTTTGCGCGGAGAGTAGGGGATATAAGCAGAGCAGAACCAAAGGCCGGAGTGAAGACATCAACAGAGAAAATTAGCATGTGCGGAGGTTACAAGTCAGTTATTAAGTGTTATTCATCACGCGCCCGGTACTATTAACGAAACTTGCGAGTGATTTTCGAGGGGGCGTGGCTGCGATACAGTCTTTGCATGCTAGGGTTGACGCGCGAGGATCGCATTGCGGCGGGAAGGAAGAAGCGCGATGAGTTGAGCCGCGCCAAATTGAGTGAGCCCGCGGGGCGGAAGCGCGGCTTCGACCCGGTGCGGGCGGTGCTTCGCGCGGGGGAAGGACGGCTTCCGGCGCTGTTGCCGCTGAAGTACCAGAAGATGGCGGCTTCGCCGTTCACGTTCTTCCGCGGATCAGTGGGGTTGATGGCGGCGGACCTGGCGCGAGGGCCGAATACCGGCTTGACGGTACAGCTTTGCGGCGATGCGCATATACAGAATTTGGGGTCGTTTGGGACGCCGGATGGCCACACAGTTTTCGACATCAACGATTTTGACGAGACCGTGCCGGGGCCTTGGGAGTGGGATTTAAAGCGCATGTCCGTGAGCATTATTCTTGCGGGCGAGGCGATTGGACATACGCGCGAGGCGTGCGGGAGCGCGGTGGAGACATTTCTGCGGAGTTACTGCGCGCTGACGGAATACCTGGCGGGGCAACCGGTGCTGGCGGCGGCGCGGTATCAGATTCATCGCGCGAGTTCGGCACCCGCGGTGTCCGGCGCTTTCCGGCAGGCGGAACGTTCGAGCCATTGCGACTTGCTTGCGAAGTACACGAAGAGCGGCGCGGATGGTGGCATGGAGTTTCGCGGCATCGACAAGGTGCTGTGGCGATTGGAGGGGAGAGAAAGGGAGGGAGTGCTGGGAACGCTGGCGGTTTATCGAAAATCGCTGGCACCGGAGAGGATGCATTTGTTCGACTGGTTTCGTGCTGTGGATGTGGCGTTTAAAGTGGTGGGCACGGGCAGCGTGGGCTTGCGGAATTATGTGGTGCTGATGGAAGGGAACGGCGCGGGCGACCCGTTGTTTCTGCAGATCAAGCAGCAGGTGGCGTCCACGTATGCGCCATATCTGAAGCTGCCGGCGTATCGCAATGAAGGGCAGCGCGTGGTGGAAGGGCAGCGGCGGATTCAGCCGCTTTCAGACCTGCTGCTGGGTTGGACGCGAATGGGGGCGCAGCATTATTTGGTGAGGCAGCTTAGCGATCATAAGGGCGGCGTGAATCTTTCGCAGTTGAAAGGTGCGGGCTTGCGGAGCTTGGCGGAGATTGCCGGGGAGCTGTTGGCGCGGGGGCATGCGCGGTCTGGAGATGCGGCGGCAATTCATGGCTACATTGGAGAACCCGAGCGCGCGACGAAGGCGATTGGAAATTTTGCGGCGGCATATGCGGGTGTGGTGCGCGGGGACTTTGAGAAGTTTCAGAAAGCGATTCGCGACGGGCGTGTGAAAGCGGAGAAGTAGGGTGACGGCGCACGCCGGGGAGATGCGGCGCAGGCTGGCGCGGGAGGGGCGGCTGACTGTGGAGGTGAAGGTGATTCCACGGGCCGCGGTGAACCAGGTGATGGAACCGATGGCCGATGGCGTCTTGAAGGTGAAGGTTGCGGCGGTGCCGGAGAAGGGACGCGCGAATGCCGCGGTGTGCGCGCTGCTAGCTGAGTATGCGGGCGTGCCCGAACGCAACGTTCAAGTGGTGATGGGGCTTACCTCGCAGCGGAAGCGGGTGGAGATTGTGACGCGGGGTTAGAGCGTGTAATCGAAATCGTAGAAGTGTTTCCCGGCTTCGATGCGGATGTTGAATTTGCCTTCGATACCCGAGAGTTGGCCGGTGCCCGATTCCGGCACCACGGTGATGGTGAGTTGTTGCGCGCCCTTGTGGGCGGTGCCGCTGTGTTGCAGGACGAAGGTGCCATCGCGCCCCTTTAGCTTGCCAGTTACCTGCTCAATGGCGACATAGCCGGCCGAGCCTTTGGTGGGCGTGACGGCGGTGAGCATTTCCACTTTGCTGGTGCCTTCGAGATCGCCGGTGAACACTTTTTCGATGGCCATGCGACCGGTGGGAGTGGCACCGGCGCCGGGTTCGGAATCTTTGGGAAGGGATTTTACTTCGAATGTTCCGGTCGCGTGGGTGGGTTGTGCCATGGCGGAAGCTACAGGCAGTATAGCGAGGGCGAGACGGCGGCTGAGCGGCATGTGGAATTGTAGTCTGATTTTCACACTACTCCGGTAGGATGAGGTCGATGACGCGACGTATACTGCTGGTCCTTTTCTTATCCGGTGCGGTCTTCGCGCAGGCCCCTCACCCAATTCCGGGCGGCTATTCACTCCCGAACGGCTGGCGTATCACGCCGATTGGAAAGGCGATACCGACGGAAGATTTGATTTTGAATTTAAGCGGCAGCCCTGACGGCCAGGTTGTGATCGCGCAGCACGGCGGCTTCAATCCGCACGGCCTGGTGGTGATCGATACGAAGACAGAGGAAGCGGTACAGCGGATCGGTCTGAGGTCCGCGTGGCTCGGGCTCGCGTGGTCTCACGATGGGAAACAGTTGTTTGTGTCGGGAGGCAATGCGGCACATCCCAGTCATCCAGCGGTTGCGCCGATTTATGTTTTCAATTATGCGAGTGGGCGGCTGAGCGAAAAGCCGGCGGCGGAATGGCGCGATGAACTGCCGGCCAATCAGGTTTACTGGTCGGGACTGGCTATGCATCCGAAGAAGAATCTGCTGTACGCGGCGAACCGGGGGGCCGACCCGAAGCGCGGCCACATTAGCGTGTTCGACACGGCGACGGGAAAAATAGTCAACAGCATTGCGGTGGATGTGAGCCCTTACGATCTGCGTTTCAACGCGGACGGTACCGAGCTTTACGTGAGCAACTGGGGCAGCGGGAATGTTGCCGTGATCGATGTGGCGGCGTCGAAGGTGGTGGCAACTATTCCCACCGGCTTGAACCCCAACGCTCTGGCGTGGGGAGACGACGGGCGGCTATACGTTTCGAACGGCAATGCAAATACGGTGACCGTTATCGATACGAAGAAACGGCAGCCGCTGGAAACGATTCACGTGGGTCCGACCGCGCGCGCGCCACAGGGCAGCACGCCGAATGCGCTGGCGCTCGATACTCGCAACAACATGCTGTTCGTCGCGAATGCGGACAACAATTGCATTGCCGTGGTGAACGTGCGCGAAGCAGGGGAGAGCCAGATACTTGGTTTCATGCCCTCCGGGTGGTATCCGAGCGCGCTGTACTTAAGACCGGGGAAGCTTTATATCGGTAACAGCAAGGGACTGGAGCCTCATGCGAACCCCGACGGGCCGACCAGCCCGCTCCTGCATGGGCAGGTATCGACGACGTCAGTGCGCGACATCCAACGCGGCACGGTGAATATCGTTCCGGTGGATCATCTGAAGGCTGAACTGAAGGCGTGGACAAAACTTGTCTATGACAACATTCCGTATAAGGACGATTACCTGACGCAGGCGCGGCTGGCGAAAGAACCGAGCATTGTGCCGAGCCAGGTAGGCGCGGGTTCCCCGATCAAGCATGTGATCTACATCATTAAAGAGAACCGCACGTATGACCAGGTGATGGGCGACATGCCGAAGGGCAACGGTGACGCGCGGCTTACTATTTTCGGTGAAGCGGTGACGCCGAATCACCACGCGATTGCCGACCAATGGGTGCTGTTCGACAACTTGTATTGCGATGGCGAAGTGAGCGTGGATGGACATTCGTGGTCGAATTCCGCCATTGCCACGGATTACAACGAAAAGATGTGGCCAGCGAATTATGGCGGGCACAGCATGGAAACAAAATCGAATGCCTACATTCCGAGCGCGGGACATCTGTGGGACCTTGCGGCTACGAAGGGACTGACGTACCGGAGTTATGGCGAATACGCCAGCCGGTCGAGCGATGGCACCACGATGGATGCCGCTCCGGGCGTGGGCGGATTGCTGGGACATGTATCCGCGAAGTTTAAGCTTCCGGGCATGCGCGACACGGAGAATGTGAAGGTGTTCTTCGATGAACTGAATCGATTCGAGAAGAATTACGATTCGAGGGATCCGAACGAGCGGCTGCCGAACTTCGTGGTGATGAGTCTGCCGGAAAACCACACGCGGGGGACGCGGCCCGGTGCGTTTACGCCGCGCGCGATGAATGCGAATGCGGATTTCGCGGTGGGCCAGTTGATCGAACGGATTACGCACAGCCCTTACTGGCCGGAGACGGCGGTCTTCCTTATTGAAGACGATGCGCAAAACGGACCGGACCACGTGGACGCGCGGCGGACGGTGGGGCTGGTGGTGAGCCCGTACACGAAACGCCGGTTTGTAGACTCCACTTTGTACACCACCTCAGCCATGCTGCGGACTATCGAACTGCTGCTGGGTCTTCCGCCGATGACGCAGTACGATGCAGCGGCGCTGCCCATGTACAACGCGTTCAATACTTCGGCGGATCTGTCTTCTTACAAAGCGATTGCGCCCAAGATTGACGTGATGGAAAAGAATACGGCGGCATCGTGGGGGGCGAGAGCCTCGCTTGAGATGAACCTGGATGAAGTGGATGAAGCGCCGATGTTCGCGTTGAACGAGATTATCTGGAAGAGCGTGAAGGGCGAGGGGTCTGAGATGCCGCTGCCTATTCACCGGTTCTGGTTCCAGAAGCGTTAAGCAGCCGCGTTATCGCAGCCCTTCAGTCATCGCCCCATCGGGAACTTGATATCGAACCGCCCTGTGTTGGCTTATCCGCGCCCCTGCGGTGATGTGACCTTCTGATGGCATGGCTTCTGGACACCAACCTTGAATACGGGATGACTGTTGTGACCCGCGCCCGAAGAGATTTCGATAAAGCGAGGGTGCCCGTTTTTAATCCATGGGAACCCAGGTAGAGTGTGGCTAAGCGTTCAGAGCTATGGTTGCCGCAGGCGCAACTTTCGATCAAGGGGTGGCGTCTTAAAGCGTCATTCAGTTTCTTTTTTGTTGAGAGCCAGGCCGATTGGCGGGCCGGCTGAGGCGGGGTCGAATTCGAATGTCAGGCGGAGGAAAGATTTGGCTTGGTACTCGAAGCAGAGAGGGGACAGGTGTTCCGCGCCCGATTCGAACCATAGACGGAAGGCAGTGAGGTGCCCGGTGGTCTGCTCGCGCAGCGTGGCGTCGAGGCGCATGACATGTTCAGAACTCTTGGCCAGGTGGCGCTCGGCGAACTTTGTGCCCGCGGATGGGTCGGGCTTTCGGGTTGTGCGCAGCAGGAACTCCTTGCCGTTGTAAATGATGAGCTGACCGGTCTGGGTATCGGGTGCGCGCATCGCCTTTCTGACGGCATATAGGAACGTGGCGGGTGCCGCGTCTTCGCGCGCGAGCTTCTTGTTCATCCGCTCAGCGGATTGCCCGGAGGCGAGCGCGTTTCTGACCTTGATGAGAAGCTCCGGGTAATCCCGCCAGGTGAGCTGCGAGGGCAAGGCGAGGTGCTGGAGCGTGGTATCGAAGAGCCCGGCGCGGCCTTTGCCTTCCGCCGCGACGTAGGCGAGTTGAGAGCCGGATTTTTCCAGCGCGGCCTTGGCCTGTTCCAGATTTTTTTCCTGGGAAGAAGTCATGAAGGCCAAGTAGGCGCAGGCACTTACGTCACCGTCCGCATTTTCCCTGACCACTTCCTGAATGAAGCCGAGGCGGTTCAATCCACGCGCGCTGTCTGGAAAGGAACCCGCGCCGAACTGGATGGCCACAGTGTTGCCAGCCGGTCCGGAGGCATCTTCAATGACAGCGAACCCGCTGCCGACGCCCGATTTCGAAAAAACGGGAATGGAAAAAAGGCTGATATGCGCGCTTGCACGGTATCGCCGCTGCGAGGCGGTGGGCCGCCCTGCCACGCATTCGCTGGCAAGGCGGTCAACTTCAAAGAGAGCCGGTTTCGCGAAGAGGCGTGAAGCCATGCCTGCTCCAGCGAGAAGCTTTACGATATGCCGGCGGGAGATCGCCATGCCCCAAAGGTAGCTGGCTTTCCCTTACAAGACCATAACAATTCTAAACAAATCCGGGTTATTTTGTGTTGTGTAACATCTCAGAGCGTGGACGGATCTGGCGGCCGAAGTAATTGCCCGGTGTGGACCAGACGCGCGGCGCAATTCCGGGCTCGATGCGCGGATCTTTCGTGATGGCAATCAATTGCGTGTAGAGATCCAAACAATGCTTTGTAACAGTTGGCCAGCGGAAGCGTTCGGCGGTGGATCGGGCGTTGCGAATCTTGCGTTCGCGCTCATCCGGGTTGGCCATGATAGCGCGGGCGGCGGCGGCGAAATCATCGGGGCCGGCATGGGTGAGCCAGGCGTTCGTGCTATCGGCGTAAGCGGTGAGGCCACCGCTGTTGGGAGCAATGACGGGAAGCCCGGCGGCCATGGCTTCAAGAGGCGCTATGCCGAACGGCTCGCGCGGATTGGGATGAACGAACGCGTCGGCATTGGCGTAGATTCCGGCGAGCGCCGTACGGTCTTCCATGTGCCCCAGGAAGACTATGTGCCTTAGATCGCGCTGGACGCATTCCGCGCGCATGCGGTCGAGCAATGGACCCGTCCCCGCAATGCAGAGCCTGAAATCGCGGGCATCGAGGCGGGCCATCATGTCGAGCAGCAGGGACACGTTCTTCTCCGGCGACAGGCGCCCCGCGTAGAGCAGTATGGTTGTGCCTTCAACCGCGCCGGCACGCTCCAGAAGTTGCGCGCGGAGGACGGGAGACTGAGCGGAGCTGGTGAAGCGGTCGCAATCGACACCCATGGGAGTGATCCAGACTCCGCGCCTGATCTTGTGGCCTTCCGAGGCGCGAATCAGTTCGGTGGCGGTGTGTTCCGAGACGGTGACGTGATGATCGAACATGGGGAAGTAAATCGATTTCATGTACCACGTGCAGAACCGGGCGGCGGCGGGGTGCCCGCTCAGGAAGGCGGCCATGTTCTCATCCATGCGCTCATGGCTGGCACCGATTACGACGGGGCGGACTTTTACGCCGGGCAGGCGGCGGGTGCGAAGGAGGCCCGCCAGATAGGGCAGTGTATATTTTTCTGAGATTTCAATTAGGTCTGGCTTCTCAGCGTTGATAATGCGCTGGATGGCGGTTCGCGGGAAAAGGAACCGGTGGGGATAGAGCATCCGGTAATTTCCGCGCAGGGGTGCGGGCGGCGCGGTGATGTGATAGATGATGCCGGATGCGCCAACGCGTTCCGTGTGGGTGGAATTGCCGGGGACAACCAGGCGCATGAGGTGGCCGTCACGTTCGGCGGCCTGGAAGAGAGCTTTGTAAAATGTGCCGATTCCGCCCGACTGCGCATGCCAGGCGTTGGTGAGGTGAAGAGTCTTCAAGCCTCGCGGCTCCGCAATCGCCGCCAGGCCCACAGCGGCATGGAGGCGACGAACCCGGCGATCATGCGAGGCATGGCGCGCATATCGTGCGCGAGTGACTTACTGTGCTGGCCGACCACCATCGCGCCGCGCCGCATGGCATAGATGTTGAACAATGTGGAGACGGCGGTGAAACAGAGGGACGCAATGATGCTTGCCTTGAGGTGCGGTGTGCCGCGAAGCCAGTGGACCACGAATTCGAGCGAATGGGAAGCGAGGGGTAAAACAACCATGGCGCAGAGCGCGCCTTCCCACTCCGGTTCCACTTCGCCGAGGTGCTGGGTGATGGCACCGTAAAAACCTGAAGTGATGGCGCGGTAAAGATATTCGGCACCCATGGCACCGAGCGCGGCATGCCAGCCGGAGCCAAGATTCGCGAAGAAAAAGATGATGCCGCGAACGACGGAGCTGGTCAGCGCGGCTTTCCAATTCCAGCGGTGGACCATCAAATCGACCGGGCGCGAAACCAGATCGGAAAGGGCTGTCCGAAGCCTCATGCCAAGCGTCTCAAACAAATATTTTAGGGGGAACTTGTTTGCAATTTCGTGTCGATACTGCGACAAGTGTGAGAGCGTTTTAACTAGACTGCGCGTTTGCGGCGCCTGTATTCCTTCATGAACTCTCTAATTCTTTCTTTCGTGAAATCCGACGCGATCATTCCGTCTATGACGAGGGTGAGCATGGCCGGACTGCCATCCCGGTGTATCTTCGCGCTGCCATTTTGGATGTAATGGTGTAGCGTCTGGCAGGTAGTTTTTTCGGCCTGTCCGTAAAAGGGACAGGTGTCATGCGTGAGAAAGGGATGCTCGGATTTTCGGAGTATAACGGTCTGGTCCTTACTTTCCTTCAACGAAGTAAGACTCACAATGATCACTACTCCATCCGCA
>JBBROT010000023.1:0-17603 GCA_038229155.1 Bryobacterales bacterium
GAGCTTCCGGTATTACACCGATCAGCGTTTGCTGGTTTCGATCATGTTCTATGCGGCGCACGCCATGTTGTTCTTCGGCGCGTTCATTGTGCGTTACCGGCTGGAATTGATCTTGTCGTTTCCGCTTGTCGCGCTGGTGATGGCGCAATATCTTTCGCTTTCGTTCAAAGCCGATAGCGCGGTGCAGAGGCCGGAAGGTCTCTACAAAGAGCCTGGATTGATGGCGGCGGTGGTGTGTTGCACGGTGGTGATGATCTTCCTGCTATTTGTCGACGTGCCCATACTCCATCAGATTTTCGTTCCGACTGTCGCTACCCAATAAATCCGTCCGGACTTTGGTTTCTTTCCACAGAGCGCGTGCCGGGACGAAGAAAATCTTCAGGCCGAGGAACGCGGCGGCCGTCAAAACGATGAAAGTGCGAATGGGCGAGGAGATCCGCTTCAGCGGGAAGCCTTGCGGAATCCAGCTATCCGCGACGGCAATCGCGTAGATGGCGGCTTGTCCAAGCAGAACGAGGTTTTTCAGCGGATCGGGCAAACCGAAGCTGGAGAGGCCGATCAGGATGAGCAGGAACGGCATCATCAGACGACCGTATTTAGCGGACAGGAAATGAATCCGCATGCGGTTCGAAGAAGAAAGTAATTGCGGGTACAGCCTGAGTAGCTGGTAGAGACCGGCCTGGGTGCGGACCTTCCGGCGAAATTCAGAAGTGAGGTTCGTCGGGTAATCGAAGGCCTTGGCGGATTCCTCCAGGATGAGACGATAGCCGCGGAAGAAGGCGGCGAGCGGCAGGTAGACGTCGTCCAGCAGGGTATCGGCGGGGATCGGGACGGCGAGCGAGCGGCGGATGGCGTAGAACGGCCCGTTGGCACCGAAGGTGGAATCGATGCGGCTCATTTGCTTGCGGATGAAGACTTCATAGCGCCAGTAAAGGCGGGTGTCGGCTTCTTCGGCGCTCAGGCCTTTGCGAATGGAGAGCTCGCCGGAGACAGCACCCACGGTGGGGTCGGCAAAGCAGGCGACCACATTGCGAATGGCGTTCGGATCGAGACTCTGGCGGACATCGGTCAGGACAACCAGTTCGCCGGTGGAATGGGAGATGCCGGTGTTGATGGCGGCACCTTTGCCCTGGCGATCGATGCGGTAGAAGCGCACACCGCGCGAGCGAAACGATTGGGCGATGCGGTCGGTACCATCGTCGGAACCATCGGAAACGACGCTGATTTCCATCAGTTCGGACGGGTAGTTGGAGGCAAGCAGCGAGTGCAGTTTCGCGGCCAGGAATTCTTCCCCGTTGCGCACCGCGATAACGACCGAGATGGTGCGCAAAATATTGTCTTTTTGGACTTCACGAACCTTGCGGCGGGCCAAACGCGCGAGAAGCAGCGGATACCCGGCGAGCACGTAAAGGATGCCTGCCGTGCTGGCGGCGAAGACTGCTGTCGAGAATGTGGCGAGAGCGGTCATTTCAGGAGATAGAGAGATGTGCCGGCGGGATCGTTCACCGCCACCTTCCGTATGCCGGGGTTTTCCTGGAGCTGAACGGGCAAGGTATCGTCCGGCCGGGGGCGCAGAAGAAGCGCGCGAGTATCGAAGTCTGTCATTTTCCGCTGAATGGCCGCTCCATCGTCGGTGACGAGGAAGGGATGCAGGTGCATGTGGGGGAAATAGTAGGAAAGCGTGGGAAGAATTTCATACGGCACCAGGAGAGAGCTCTCTTGCAGGGTGGCTCCGCGCAAAGCAGCAATCGTTTGGGCGTCGGAATTGGGTGGGTCCATTTGGGGACGGCGCGCGATCACTTGCCAACCACCCGCCACGGTGGCGAGCAGCAGCGGGAAAGCCACGACGGCCCGAAGGGCAGGCCTGCTACGTTCCAGCAGAGCGGCGAAGGCGACTCCGGTGACAATTGCCAGCGGCGGGAGGATGGACGATACGTAGGTGGGGTTGAGGGAGGTGTTCTTCAGCGTGGTGAGCAGCATGAGAAACGCGTAAATCAAACAGGGGAGAAGGATGGCGCGGTACTTGCGAATGGCGGGAAGCCTCCATAAGGCGAGCACACCGGCGAGCGCGATCAGGTCGAGCGAATATTCCACGGGCGCTGCCGCGAAGCGCTGCCACCAGACTGTAAGCGGCCCGTAATCTCCGTAGGAACCTTTTCGCTGCATGGCTAGGTAGGCGATGTAGAAATATCCTTTTACGGCTGAGAGTTCCAGCAAGCCAATGGGCCAGAGAACCAGCAGCAACCCCAGGAATAGAAGCACGGAGCGTACCAGAATGGCTTTGGACAACCCGCGCTGCTTCCGCAAGAGGAAGAAACAGGCCGCGAATGTGATGGGAAGCAGGATTGCGTAATCGATACTGCAGAATGCGCCCGCAAATGCAGCGACGGCCAGGTACCAGAGTTTCCGTTTGCCCGAGAGAAGGAAACCGGCGAACAGAAGCAGAGTCAGGGTAGTGAAGAAAACGTAAGGGATATGCGGCGTCACCATAGTCGAGGTGCCGATGCTCGACTGGCCGAAAAGGTACAGAAACGAAGCCACAAGGGCGGCGGAACGGTGACCGGTCAGCAGGAAGACGCCAATCGCGATGGCAAAAAACGTCAGCAGGTGGAATGCGAATCCAGAATAGCGCATGGCGTATTCCGCGTGGTGGACCAGGGGGGAAACCAGCGCGATCCAGTAGAAGTAGATGGGCCCGTGGAAGTGGCGGTAAAAGGTGATATCCCGGCTGCCGCGAATCAGGTCGGACAGGCTGGAGCGCTTGTCCAGGGTTGCGTGTTCGGTTCCGATCCGGTAGAAACCCAGGAGTGAATGGGAGGGCTGTTCCAGGAAATTATCGGCCAAACCGCGTTCACCGGCGTCCATGTAGTCGGATTCGTCGTAGGTGAAGGGCTGGGGCGAGGGAACGGCGCGGAAAAAAAAGAGAAACCCCGCCGCGATGACCAGCAGTCCGGCGAAATCGGCCAGTGTTATGCGGCGCATGCGGCCTTCAAGATGGATTCGAAATGGCGGCCCACCTGGGCCCAGGAGAAGCGTTCCGTCACCAGGGAAAGCGCTTCGGCGGCCAGAGCGCGGGCCTGTTCCGGCGATTCCAGCAGCGCCAGACAGCGCGCGGCGAAAGCTTCCGGCGTATCGGCTAGCGAAATTTGGCGACCGTCTTCCACGGCTAAACCTTCCGCTCCGATGACAGTTGAGACGACGGGGACGCCCGCAGCCATGGCCTCATAAATCTTCAGGCGCGTGCCGCCGCCGATTCGCAGCGGAACGATGGAAATGTCCGCATTCCAGAGGTAGGGCCGGATATCGGGGACGGTGCCGGTGACTTCGGTCAGGGGGTCGGCGGCAAGGGCTTGCAGTTCAGGAACAGGGGCGCGGCCGGCGAGAACCAGGCGGGCCGTGGGGAGCTTTTGGCGGATGAGCGGCAGCACTTTTTGGGTGAACCAGAGTGCGCCATCGATATTGGGCATCCAATCCATGGCACCGACGAAGACGATATTTCGGGCCGGGCCGGGCGGCGGTGGGGAGCCTGCGGGGCGTGCAAAAGGGCGTGCAAAATAGGTGAGATCGACGCCTGTGGAAACGGGGGAAATCCGCTTGACTCCGAACAAATCTGTCATTTGCGCGGCATCTTTTTCAGAGACGGCGATGATGTGGGCGGCTGCGCGGCAGGCAGCGCGTTCGCATTGGAACATGCGGCTGGCCTGCTGGCGAAAGTAGGCGCGGCGCAAGGCGGACGGGGCGTGCTCGGCATGTCTGCGCCAGATTACGGTCTCCACATTGTGTTGAAAAAGGACACAGCGTGACAGGTCCGGAAAGTTCGGAACCATGGAAAGGAAATCGCAAACGATGCTATCGAACCGGTGTTCGCGGATTAGAGAGGCGATCTGCTCCCGCATTTCGGGGGACGCGTACCGCCCCACGGCGAGCGGCAAAGGGGAAGCCAGATTCCGGGCCAACTGGCCGAAGAAGCGGGCGGAGCCGCGGGCGGGAATGGGCCTTTTGACGGGGTAGGCGCGGTGGCAATATTCGGGCGCGCGGCGAACGCCTTCAGGCTGGGCGGGGTCGTTATAGGCCACGTAATGGACTTCGTTGCCGGCATGGAGCTGGCGCAGCGTCTCCAGAGTGCGTATCTGGCCGCCGCGATCAGTTGGATGCAAAAAATCCGTTTTTACCCACAGAATTTTCATGGGGGTTCACGCGGCGACAGCAGGAAACATGCCTTCCGCCCATCGGGAGCGGCGGCCTTTCAGGAACATGTCGCCCCAGAGCTGCAGGTTTAACAGGTTCCAGATACGGTCGGTGGCATCTTCGCGTCCGTTGCGATGGTTGGTGAGCAAGCTGGTCAGCGCGGGGCGGTCGATATGCTCGGCCAGGAGGGAATCGGGTTCCAGCAGGAAATCATAGAGCGAACTGGCAGAAGGCTGCAGCAGCCACTGTTTGAGCGGCGTGGGAAAGCCCATCTTCTTGCGATGGATGATTTCGGCCGGCAGCAGGTCCGCAACGGCTTCTTTGAGGATGTATTTGCCCACGCTGCCGCGCAGCTTCAGATGGGGCGGTATTTGCGAGGCGAACTCCACAAAGGGATGGTCCAGGAAAGGTACGCGGCTTTCGATGGAGGCGGCCATGCTCATTTGGTCTTGCTTCATAAGCAACTCAACTAGATATGTTTGCTTATCGGCATAAAGCAGGCGTTCCAAATAGGGCAAATCGGGAACTTTTTCGAAACTGGCGATAAAATTTGCATAAGCGCCCGCGGACACTTGTGTTCCGAGCAATGCTTCGACGTCGGCAGCGGAGAAAGCGCCGTAGAAATTTTCGAGATAGAGCGATTGGAGCGTGCCGGATCGCCCCAGAACGGTATGTTTAAGCTTGCGGCGCAGGTTGGCACCTAACAGGGGTGAAGTTGCGATCTGACTGCGAACCAATGAGCGCAGGCCTTCCGGCACCATTTCATAAGTGCGCATCTGGGCCTGGCTCATCAATTGGTAGCGATAGCGGCCATAGCCGGCGAATAATTCGTCGCTCCCTTCGCCGGTGAGCACCACCTTCACCTGCGTGGAGGCCAGTTCGGAAACATGATACAGAGAGACGCTGGACGGCCAACTTATGGGTTCATCTTCATGCCAGATCAGGTTGGGGAGAGAGTTGAAAAACTCCTCCATACCGATGACCACCTCATGGTGTTGGGTGCCGATTTTTTCAGCCACCTGGCGCGCGTAGGATAGTTCACTGAATTCGGCCTCGCGATAGCCCACGGCGAACGTCTTGACCGGCTCTTTCACCATGCGCTGCATGAGGGCCGCAATGGCGCTCGAATCCAAGCCGCCGCTGAGGAACATGCCCAGCGGCACGTCGCTCATCAAGCGCAAGCGGACGGCTTCTTCCAGGCGCTGGCGGCAATCGCGAATCCATTCAGCGTCGGAGCGCTCGGGCGGCGTTTGCGGCTTAGTTTGGGTTCTGGGAACCTCCCAATATTGGCGAATTTCAGGGTGAAAATTGCGGGATGAAAGCGAAAGGGTGTGGCCGGGCATAAGCTTCCGGATACCCTGAAACAGTGTCTGTTCGCCGCTCAGATAGCCGAAAGCCAGGTATTCGGGAAGCTGCGCGGCGTCCAGGCGGGCCGATATGGCGGGGTGCTCCAAAATGGCCTTGATTTCAGAGCCGAAGATGAAAAGATCGCCGTCGAAATAGTAATAGAAGGGCTTAATGCCCAGGCGGTCGCGCGCGCAGAAGAGCGTTCCGGTGCGCGCATCCCAAAGCGCAAAAGAGAACATGCCGCGGAACTGCTTGACGCAATCGGGGCCGGACTGTTCGTAGGCGTGAAGGATGGTTTCGGTATCGCAATGGGAGCCGTAGACGTGCCCGGCGGCTTCGAGGGCTGGGCGCAAATCGGCGTGATTGTAGATCTCGCCGTTGTAGACGATGGCGAGTTCGCCGGTTTCGTTGAACATGGGCTGGTGCCCGTGGCTTGAAACGTCGATGATGCTCAACCGGCGGTGGCCGAGCGCGATGTGAGCGGTGCCGTGGGTGGCCAGATGGAACCCGTCATCGTCGGGACCGCGATGAGCGATGACATCGGTCATGGCCCGGACGATGCGCTGGTGGCGCGCGGGACTGCCGCCGACATTACTACTTGTAAAGAAACCCGCGATGCCGCACATGACTTTAGCGGGTGGACAAGGCCGCCGCGGCCGCTCCGGCGAACCGGCTGGGAGCGACGGGAATGGCATCGCGAAATTGAGCCATCCGCCGTTCTTCCGCGCCTGCCAGCAGAGGCCGCGCAATCCGGTCCAGAGCTACGGCCAGCCCGGCAATGGCGGGCATTTGCATGTTGTAGGCGTTGGTTCCGAACAATCCGCAGGAAGCGAAAGCGAATAAGGCCATCAGGAGGCAGAACGCCATTTGAGACAGGCCGTCCAGTTCAGGAATATTGTTCGATTGTTTGCGCAGCCTGAGCAGGATGCGGGCGGTGAAAAAGAGCGTGGCCAGGTAAAACAAGATTCCCACCACCCCGGTTTCAGAAGATACCAGCAGGTAAATATCGTGGCAGGTGTACCAGAGCGGCACCTTGCCTTTGGCGATCTCCAGTTCGGCGCTCTGGAACGAAAAATTACCCATGCCCACACCGAAAATGGGGTGTTTTATGGTCAGGACCACGGCATTTTTCACAAGCTGTTTGCGCGCGTTGGTGGACATGACGGCGGACGCTTCCGTATCGGACATGCCGCTGGTAACTCCGGAGCTGAAAGTGGTGGCGTAGCGGGCCATCAAATCTTTCGAGACGAAGAAGGGAGCGGTAAAGACGGCCAGCGCGCAAAGGACAAAAATCTTGAGTTTATTTGCGGTGCTCACCTGGAAAAAGACAATAATGGCCATGGCGGCGACGACCAATAGGGATGATCGCGAACCGGTTTTTACCACCATCATCATCAGGATTCCGGCGATGCCGACAAAGGCGAGACGGAAGACAGCCGCCCTTTGTTTATCGAGGACGATATACATGACGAACGGCAGGCACAGTAGGAGTGCGCCGGCGAGGTCGTTCGAATTTCCCAGGCTGCCATATTCGACGGATAGCCGGCCATCTTCGTAAATCCGGGAAGACTTAAATGCGAAATATAAGATGCCGACGGAGGCGATACCCAGAACGAATAGTGACCTGCGAAGTTGATGCAACGTGAAGACCAGGCTCGAGACCAAGAAAAATGTGAGGTAGGATTTCCACCAGGAATCCGCGAAGGCACGGAAACTGCCGCCCTTCCAGGAGCTAAAGGGTATGCCCAAAATAAGGAACGCGGTGAAAAATGAAAGGCAAATTCCGGGTGCGGAAGTGAAGGCTTTCGGAATTTTACCAGCGGAAAAAGCGGCCAGGGCGGCAACCATCGCCAGCATCACAATGAGGTGATACCGGCCCATGGTATCGATAAATTCGATGGCGTGGCTGAACAGGAAAAACAGATAGGTGGTGCCAATCAGGGACGCGGCGGCAAAGGAGTTTTTCTGAGCACCCATCAGGCTGGGTGGGGCTTGCGGCGCTCGAAAGTTCTGGGGAGCGACGGGCGGAGCGAGTTTCGGAGCAAAAATTTGGGCGGGGTTATACCGTGCCATCGCGGGGGATCCGGAACCTAGATATTATCATCGGGCTTAGTAATTCCAGCCTCCCCCAAGCTTACCGAAGTGATATTACTTTCGTTCCGGAGCGGGAGGCGCGAGGCTTTTGGTCAACATCATTGCCACGTGTTTCGCGGTTTTGTCCAATTCTTTCGACGACCTGTTTTTGGGAGGCCGGTACGCGGACCACACCACCTGCCGGGATTTCGTGTCTACCAGAAAGAGAGTGCCCTTGCCGCGCGAGAAGGAGGAGGTGTGCGGTTCCGATTCGGACAAACTGGCCGCGGTACTCGGCATAAGCACGGGCACTGGTGCGGTCTGGGCCGGGGCGGCGGGCGTTGCCGGTACCGGATCGCGCTTGATATGGTCCAGGCGGTATTCGAATTGCCGGCCTAGCTCATCGGTAAAGATGGCATCGGCCAGTTTCGGATCGGCCACAATGCGAAAGATATGATCTTTAGTTAAACGGTTCGCCAGGTGTTGATCGAAGCCACCGACCATGGGATACAGGTAGACGGACTTTACATCTTTAAGTTCGGCGGCGAACGAGACCGCCGGAAGCAGTAAGCTGAGGCACACCAGCGCTTTCATGACAATTACGATGTTAACAGCTAGCCCCACGCCGCATGTATAAAGGCCAACGAATCACGGTAATCATCCCGTGCCTGAATGAGGAAGAGGGCATTCAGCTTGTACTGCGCGATATTCCGGACTTTGTGGATGAAACGATTGTGGTGGACAACAACTCCACGGACCGGACGCCGGATGTGGCGGCGCAGATGGGCGCGATCGTGATTAAAGAGGAATTTCCGGGTTACGGGCGCGCCTATAAGCGCGGCTTCACCATCGCCACCGGCGACGTGCTGATTACCCTGGACGGCGACCACAGCTACCCCGTCAACGGGATTTCTTATCTGCTGGAGGCGTTTCTCCATCTGGAAGTGGATTTTCTGAATGCGTCCCGATTTCCCGTCCGCGATCCGCGCGCGATGAGCTTCAAACACAAGTGCGGGAACCTGGCACTGTCGCTGGCGATGTCGATTTTGTATCTGAAATGGGTGCGGGATTCGCAATCGGGCATGTGGGTGTTTCGCCGCAAGATTCTGGAGGGAATGGACTTGGTGGCGGATGGGATGGCGTTTTCGGAGGAGATCAAGATTGAGGCGCTGTTGAACCCGGAAATCCGGTTCGGGGAGATTTCGATTCTGTATACATCGCGCACCGGGGAAATCAAGCTGAACCCGTGGCGCGATGGATGGCAGAATCTGATGTTTCTCTTTCGCAAGCGGTTCGGGCACCGCCGGAAGTGAAAATTTCGGTGGTAGTTCCGGTTTGGAACGGCCGTGAGCATCTGGCGCGGCTTCTTGAGACGCTAGCGAGCCAGACGCTTTCCGCCGATGAGGTTGTGGTGGTGGATAACGGCTCGACGGACGGCGCGGGCGATTTGGCCGAGGCTTGGGGGGCGAGGGTAGTTCGTTTCGCGGAAAACCGGGGCTTTGCGGCGGCGGTGAATCGGGGCGTTGCGGAAGCGGGCGGGGAGTTGCTGGCCATTCTGAACAGCGACGTGATGCTGGAGCCGGGCTGGATGGAGTTGCTCGCGAGGGCAGTTACTGGAGGGCAAGCCTGGTTTGCGGTGGGGTTGATTGTTTCGGCGCGGGACGCGGGCACGGTGGACGGTGGCACGATAGATGGTGGCACGATAGATGGCACCTGGGATCTGGTGAGCAGAGCGATGATGCCGTGGCGCGTGGGCAGCGGATTTCCGGCCTCGGCGGCAGAATTTCAGGGCGACAGGCCGATCGAAATGGCTTCGTTTACAGCGATTTTGATGCGGCGGGAACTTTGGCGGAAGGTAGGGCCGCTCGATGAGCGGTTCGAATCGTATTTGGAAGATGTGGATTTCGGCCTGCGCTGTTTGGCGGCGGGGTGCGGGGGGAAATATATAGCCAGCGCGCGCTGCCGTCACGTGGGGAGCGCCGCGCTGGGAAGGTGGGGCGGCGAATCGGTGCGGAGGATGTCGCGGAACCAGTTGTTTCTGCTTTGGAAGCACGTCCCCGCGGACGTGCGGCGGCGCTGGGGGTGGAACATTTTTCTAGGGCAGGCGCTTTGGGGCGTTGTTGCGGCGAGGCATGGGGCGGCGGGTGAATGGTGGCGCGGGAAGCGGGAAGGGTGGGCGCGAAGGCGCGAGTTTCCAGATGGCGCGGAGGTGGGTGCCTCGCGGCTGGAGGCTCAGGAACGTGAACTATTGGCCTGGCAGCGAAAGCTCGGGCCGGATTCTTACTGGCGCTGGTACGCAGTTCTCACAGGCAGCGGGCATGAGGCTGAATGACACAGGAATCCCCCCGGAAGGACACCGCCATCCTGATTGTGACCTACAATTCGGCGCATGAAGTGGGGGCGTGCCTGGAGGCGGCGCTTCTGACCGGTGCCGAAATTCTGGTGATCGATAATGCCTCGACTGACGCGACCGTGGAAGCGGTTCGCGCGTACCCGGTGCGGCTGATTGCGAACCGGGACAACCGCGGCTTTGCGGGAGCTGTGAACCAAGGCGTACGCGCGACGGAGGCGAAATATCTGCTTCTGTTGAATCCAGACGCGGTTTTGTTGACAGGGATCGGCGCGCTATGCGAGGAGTGTTCGCGGCCTTCGGTGGGCGCGGCGGCGGGTCTGCTGACCGGCGCCTATGGGCGTCCGCAGGCCGGCTTCACGGTTCGCAGGCTGCCCACGCCGCTGGCGCTCAGTTTTGAAGTTTTGGGTTTGAACCGGCTATTTCCGCGCAATCCCGTGAATTGGCGCTTCCGTTGCTTCGATTTACAACTCAGAGGCACCGCTGTTTTGCCTGTGGAGCAACCGGCGGGTGCCCTGTTGATGTTTCGCCGGGAGTGCTGGGAGGAGTTGGGCGGTTTCGATGAACAGTTTCACCCGCTGTGGTTCGAGGACGCCGATTTTTGCGCCCGGGTGAAGGGTTTGGGTAAGGAGATTTTGCTAGTACCAAGGGTGGTCGCAAAACATGTGGGAGCTCACTCTATCCTCAACATGGCGCTAGAGATCCGCCGATTATATTGGTATGGTAGTCTTCTTAGATACGCTGCGAAACACTTCTCGCCCTCAGGCCGGAAACTGGTCTGTGCATCCGTCTTTTTGGGCGCGATTGTCCGCTCCCTGAGTGGCTTGCCGGCACAAAGGCAGGTCCAGAGCGGCAGAGGTGGAGCGGGGTGGAAAGATGTGGCACGGCTGGCCGCCCGGTGTTTCTTGGGGCAGCCAGGATGGGCCGAAAAACGGAACGGCGGAGCGCCAGCTATAAGATGACGAAGGGAGACAGCGGGCTCGGGAGAACCCAGGTTCGAATTCATGGCGAATAGCGATTCCGTCTCTGTAACGATCGTCACCTACGACAGCGGCCGGTTCATCAAGCGATGCCTGGAGTCCGTTCTCGATCAGAAATATCCGTTTTTGGACGTGATCGTCATCGATAATTGCTCGACGGATGGCACCACGGACATTCTGGAACCGTTCGAGGATCGTGTCCGGATCATCTATAACGATGAAAACATAGGCTTTGCGGCGGCCCAGAACCAAGCCATGGGGCTGTCGGATTCCGATTGGGTGCTGACGCTGAACCCGGATGTGCTGCTGCTACCCGATTTCATTGAGGCGCTGGTACACGCGGGGAACCTCGATCCGCGTATCGGCACGGTCTGCGGCAAGCTGCTGACCATGAGTTCCGGCTTCGATTTTCCCGAAAAGCCGGTGGTGGATTCCACAGGCATTTATTTCACCCCCACCTTGCGCCACCTGGACCGCGGTTCGCTGGAGGTGGATAACGGGCATTACCGCCAGTACGAATATGTCTTCGGTGCCACCGCCGCAGCCGCGCTGTATCGCCGGGAGATGATCGACGATATTTCGCTCGATGGCGAGTTTTTCGATTCCGACTTTTTTGTCTACCGCGAAGATGCCGACGTGGCTTGGCGGGCGCAGTTGCTGGGCTGGCGCTGCATGTACGCGCCGTATGCGCGCGGATATCACGTACGCAAGGCGCTGCCGGGGAATCGCCGGGCGCTGCCGCCGGAAATCAATATGCATTCGGTGAAGAATCGCTTCCTTCTCCGGATGAAGAATATCTCGGGCGACCTCTACCGCCGCAATTGGATTCAAATCACCGGCCGCGACCTGGTGGTGGTGGCCTGCTGCATCCTTTGGGAGCACAGTTCGCTCAAGGCATTTTGGTTCCTGGCGAAGAACTATAAAAAAGTGCTGGCCAAGCGCCGTATGATTCTAGCCAGGCAGCGCGCGGACGACGATTACATTGCCAGTTGGTTCAATTTTGAACCGGTGGCGAAGCCCGCGCCGAAGAAATTTACCGCTGTGCCTTCCCGGCCGAAACCGACCCGCAAGTAGCTGGTTTCAGGCACTATGCGCATCGCCCTCCTTGGCACGCGCGGCATACCGGCCAACTATGGCGGCTTCGAGACCTTTGCCGAAGAGCTGTCGGTGCGCCTGGCAGCGCGCGGGCACCATGTCACTGTTTATTGCCGCGAACGCTACCCGGTACCGCAGTATCGCGGGGTCTGGTTGCAGTATCTGCCGACGGTTCACAACAAATATCTGGACACGCTGGCACACACCTTTCTTTCGACGCTGCATCTGGTGACGCATCGCGTGGATTGCGCCCTGTATTGCAACGCGGCGAATGCTATTTTTCTGGTCTTCACGCGCGTGGCCGGTGTGCCGGTGGCGCTGAATGTAGACGGCATCGAGCGCAAGCGGAAGAAGTGGAATGGGCTGGCGCGAGCTTGGTACCGCATGTCGGAATATCTGGCGACTGTGCTTCCCCAGCGAACGGTGAGTGACGCCGAGGTGATCGAGCGCTATTACCTGGAGCAGTATGGCAAGCAGACCACCTTCATTCCTTATGGCGCGGAGACGGTGAAACTGGAGAGCGACGAGGTGTTGCAGGGGCTGGGGCTGGAACGCGGGCAGTATTTTCTCTACGTGAGCCGCATGGAGCCGGAGAACCATGCACTGCAGGTGCGCCGCGCCTTTGAGCAGGTACCCACGACGAAGAGGCTGGCGCTGATTGGGGACGCGCCGCATGCCGCGGAATACATTCGCGAGGTGCGCGATACGAAAGACTCGAGGATCGTGATGCCGGGAGGTATTTACGGGACGGGGTATCACGAACTGGGATCGCATTGCTTCGCGTACGTACATGCCACGGAGGTGGGCGGCACGCATCCCGCGCTGATTGAGGCCATGGGGAAAGGCGCGCTTGTACTGTATCGCGGCACGCCGGAGAATGTGGAGGTTTGCGGCGATGCCGGGCTGCCATTCGCCGATGAAGATGAGCTGGTGGCGCGTATGCGTGAGGCGATCGCGATGCCGGAAGTGGAGCGCGACGTGTTCCGCCGCCGTGCCACCGCCCGCGTGAAAGAGCGCTATGACTGGGAGGCGGTGACGAAACAATACGAGCGGTTGTTCGAGGAGATGAGCCGGTGACCGGGCCGGAACTGCGCACATGGGCGGAGGTTTCGCTGCGGCAGGTGCGGGAAAACTTTAGGGCTGTCGCGGCAGCCGTGGGCAACGAGACGTTGGTGGCACCCGTGGTGAAGGCCGACGCGTATGGGCATGGTGCCGTGCCGGTTTCGAGAGCACTGGTGGGGGCCGGTGCCAGGTGGCTGGCCGTAAGCTGCGTTCAGGAAGGCGTGGCACTGCGGCAGAGCGGGATCGATGCGCGGATTCTGGTGATGGGGGGGCTGCTGCCGTTCGAACGCGAGGCGGTCTTCACACACCGGCTGACTCCGGTGGCGCATTCGCTGGAGGAATTGCGGGATTACGAAGCGGCGGAGCGGCCGCTTGCTGTGCACCTGAAAGTGGATACCGGGATGAGCCGATTGGGGGCGAATGTAGCGCCCGTGGACGTTGTAGAGGTGCTGCGCGGGCTAAAGCATGTGCGCGTGGAAGGCCTGATGTCGCACTTCGCTTCCGCCGAAGACTTTACGACGGAGCAGACTGCCGGTCAGGTCAGGAGTTTCGAAGCGGTTTGCGGGGCTTTGCGCGAAGCCGGTGCCATGCCGGAAATCGCGCATCTTTCGAGCACGAATCCTGTTGCTTACGGCAGGCGCGAAGCGTGGCGTTCGCTGGTGCGCCCTGGCCTCGCGATTTATGGGTATGTGTCTCCCTCGGTCGATGGGCCTCTGCGCAACTTGGCTATTGCGCCCGCGCTCACGTGGTATGCGCGTTTGCTGAAGGTTCGTGAGATTGGCGCGGGCACTCCTGTGGGTTACATGGCGCGGTTTCGTGCGCGTCACGCGATGCGGATCGGTACCGTGGCGGCGGGATACGCAGACGGTATACCGCACCGGCTTTCCACGCGCGGGTCGCTGGTCAGTAACGGGCGCGTGCTGCCGATTCTGGGTGCTGTCTCGATGGATCTCACCATTGTCGATCTAACCGTCGCTCCCGAACTGAAGTTGGGCGACGCTGTGACTGTGCTCGGGCCTGGGATGGACGCTCAAGCCATTGCGGATCTTGCAGGGGAGATCCCGTATAGCGTGCTATGCGGGATCGGCAACCGCGTGAGACGGATTTATATCGAGTAACTAAAGATCCAGGTTCCCGCCGGAGATGACCACGCCGATTTGACGGAAACCGGCGGGGACTTTCCCCGAAAGCACACCGGCGGTGGCGGCAGCACCGCTCGGTTCGGCGACCACCTTCACGGTCTCCATCAGGAAGTGCATGGCGGTTCGCAGTTCATCGTCGGTCACCAGCAGGACCTGCTCCAGCAGCTCTTGCAGGATAGGGAACGGCACTTTGCCGGGGAGCACGGTTCTCAGGCCGTCGGCGATGGTGGGAGGGGGCGGAATCTCCACACGCTCGCCTTTCTGGAGCGAGATGAACCAATCGTTGCCCGATTCGGGCTCCGCGCCAAATACGCGAATCGCGGGTTTGATGTCCTTGGCGATGAGGGCGCACCCGGCGGTCAGGCCGCCACCGCCCAGGCAGGTGACCAGAGCCTCGATTCCGGGCGCGTCTTCCAACAGCTCAAGCGCGGCGGTGCCCTGGCCGGCGACAATCATCGGATGATCGAAGGGCGGCACCAGGGTCGCGCCCGTGTCGCCTAAAAGCTTGCGCGCGATCTCTTCGCGGTTCTCGCGCATCCGGTCATACATGACAATAGTGGCCCCATAGGCGCGGGTGGCGGCTACCTTCGATTTCGGCGCATCGCTTGGCATCACGATGGTGGCTTTCGCGCCCACATGACGTGCCGCCAGCGCCACACCCTGCGCATGATTGCCGGAGGAAAATGCCACAATGCCACGATCCAGTTCTTCCGGCGTCAGCGACAGGATCAGGTTCGACGCACCGCGAATTTTGAACGATCCGCCGCGTTGCAGATTCTCGCACTTGAAGAAAACGCGAACGCCGTCGATTTCAGCTTCCAAGACGGGCGTGCGTTTCGCTAACGGGAGAATACGCGTCGCCGCTTCCCGAACCATGGCGGCGTTTACCGCATTGGTCAACACACCGGAACTGTTCATCGAGCGGTCTGCAATTCCAGTTTGCGCTGCCGCATTTGCTGCAGCCGCTCCTGATGCTCCTGCAACAGGGTGGCAAAGCCGGCCCAGTAATAGCCACCGACGAACAAGGCCAGGAACGGAATGGAAAGGTAATTCCCGCTATCGATGGCGAACAGAACCATCCCCAGGAAATAAGTGCCGAAACCGAGTTCCGCATAAGGCAGCCAGCCGCTGCGGCGGCGGTATTTTTTCTGTTCCAGTTTGGGCCGCGGCACATTGCCTTCGATGGCGAACTTGGGGGTGCGGACAAAGCTGGTCTGCACGCCAAAAAGTGCTTCCAGGACGGCGCGCGTGTTGATGATGGTGAGCGCCACGCCTACGGCCATCAGCATCGGCAAAAGAAGGAACGCACGCTTCCAGGTCTTCGGATACAACTCGCGCTGCGCTAACACGTAAAAAGCGGAAATCGAGATGAACGAAGCCACAATCAACGGCACATCGAGGAACACCATCTGCACCCAGCCCATGTAAAACCGGCAGATCATGACGGGCAACATGAGCGCGGAGATTACCACCATCAAGGGATAGGAAATGTTCGGGGTCAGGTGGAGAAAGGCTTCCACTTTCACACGCAGGGGGAGCTTGGCGCGCATGATATCGGGCAGCAGTTTCTTCGCGCACTGCGTAAGCCCTTTGGCCCAGCGGGATTGCTGCACCTGGAAGCCATGCATTTCGACGGGCAGTTCGGAGGGGCAATCGAGGCCCGGAAGGTAGACAAACTTCCAGCCTTTCATCTGCGCGCGATAGCTCAGGTCTGAATCTTCAGTCAGCGTATCGTGCTGCCAGCCTCCCGCATCGGCAATCATGGTTTTGCGGAGGATGCCGGCGGTGCCGTTGAAATTGAAAAACAAACCCGCGCGCGCCCTGGCTCCGTGTTCCAGCACGAAATGGCCGTCCAGCAGCATGGCCTCCACTTCGGTCAGGAAGTTGTAATGGCGGTTCAGGTAGCTCCAACGCGTTTGCACCACGCCTATTTTGGGGTCGGCGAAGTGGTGCACGGTACGCATCAGAAAATCTGTTGGGGGGATGAAATCGGCATCGAAGACAGCAACGAATTCGCCGGTCGCGCTTTCGAGGCCCTCCTGCAAAGCGCCCGCTTTATAGCCGTGCCGGTTGGTGCGGTGTTTGTACTCCACGGGAAAACCCAGAGCCTGATACTTCTGAACCAGCGCTTCGGCGAAGGGGTGCGTATCGTCAGTAGAATCGTCCAAAACCTGAATCTGGAGCAGATGTTTTGGGTAATCCACTTTGGTGGTTTCGTCAATCAACCGCTCCACCACGTACCGCTCGTTGTAGAGGGGTAGCTGGATGGTGACTCGCGGCAGTTCGGTGAAACGCAGAGGCGGTTCGGTTGTGGCTTTTCGGCGATTCTTGAAATAACTGTGAATCACTTCGTACCGGTGCAGACCATAGACGGACAGAATGCACAGGATGCCGAAATACGGCACCAGCATGGCCCAATCGAACCAACTGGAATGGTGAATATCGGCGAAGGTATTGTCCGCCAGCCTGCGCCGGAATTGATCGAATGCGCTGGTTGCGAGATAGAGACAGAAAACCATATGCACGCCGTTTGGCTCCGGGAGCCGATACCCATTATAACTATGCATTTTGGAAACCGCAGCGAAGCCGAAACCGACGTATCGCCGCGAAATCCTTTAGCGGAAGAAACTCAGATTCAATGTATAAAGTTGCAACCCCATGAAGCCCCGTATAAGATCGTACACTTAGGTTATCTTTGGCTAGCCGTTATTCCTCATTCGCTGCAGGCTGAAGTGGACTTTCAATACCGGTTTTAGAGCAGATCGCGGTAGTAGTTTTCGTACTGCGGGATGATCTTTTCCGTGCAGAATCGCGTCAGCGCCGTTTCCCTGGCCGCTGATGCGATCTCCGCGAACAGGTTGCCATCGGTGAGCAGGTCCACCACACGGCGGGCTTGTGAATCGATGTCGCCCACTTGTTCGAGGTAGCCGTCCACGCCGTGGGTGATCAGTTCCGGGACGCCCCCCACGCGGGTGGCGACAGGTGGCACGCCACACGCCATTGCCTCCAGAGCGGCCAGGCCGAAGCTCTCCATTTCGCTCGGCATGAGCAGCACGTGCGCCAGGGGAATCAGGCGCTCCACATGATCGCGCTTGCCGAGGAACGTGACGTACTCGGCCACGTTCAGGCTAGCAGCCAATTGTTCCGCGGGGGCGCGCTCGGGCCCATCGCCCGCCATCAGAAGTCGCGCGGGCACCTGCTTCCGCACCTCGGCAAAGATGCGAATGCAATCCAGAACGCGCTTCACGGGGCGAAAGTTCGAAAGATGCAAGATCAGCTTTTCGCCTTCCGGCGCGAACTCGCGCGCGCCTTCTTTATCGTGATCGGGCTGGTACGTTTTGCAATTGACGAAGTTATGAATCACCC
>JBBROT010000024.1:0-17219 GCA_038229155.1 Bryobacterales bacterium
CAATCCGGGCAATGTGAACATCGGCAAGAAGCACGACGACAATTTCCGCACCATGATCGAGGCGGCCATTGAATACCGCAAGCCTGTGCGGATCGGGGTGAACTGGGGTTCGCTCGACAGCCAACTTCTCACGCGCATGATGGATGAGAACAGTCTGCTGCCGGAGCCGAAGAGCGCGCGCGATGTGACTATCGACGCAATCGTCGCGAGCGCCCTGCTAAGCGCGGAGGCGGCGGAACGCCATGGGCTGCCGCGCGAACGCATCATCCTGAGCGCGAAGGTTTCGGGCGTGCAGGATTTGATCGATGTGTACCGCCTGCTTGCCGCCAAGTGCGATTACGCGCTGCATCTCGGCTTGACCGAAGCGGGCATGGGCGCGAAAGGCATTGTGGCTTCCACCGCCGCGCTTTCGGTTCTGCTTCAGGAAGGCATCGGCGACACCATCCGAACTTCCCTTACGCCGATGCCCAATGGCGACCGCACCGAAGAAGTGCTGGTGAGCCAGCAGATTCTGCAATCGCTGGATATTCGCGCGTTCACGCCGCAAGTGACGGCCTGCCCCGGTTGCGGGCGCACCACCAGCACCTTCTTCCAGGAGATGGCCGACCAGATTCAAACTTACCTTCGGGAACAGATGCCGGTTTGGAAGGAGCGGCATCCGGGCGTCGAAACCATGAAGGTAGCCGTGATGGGCTGCATCGTGAATGGGCCTGGCGAATCGAAACACGCGAACCTGGGCATCTCGCTTCCCGGCACTTTCGAAGAACCGGTTGCTCCCGTATACGTGGATGGCAGGCTCTCGCGCACGCTTCGCGGCGATGGCATTGTGGCGGAGTTCACGCGCATGCTCGATAACTACGTCGAAACGCATTATGCCTCTGAGCTGGTTGCAGGATAGCCGCTGCCCCGCTATTTCACATTGGAAACCGCGCGGGCCATGCTGCCCCAGCTGGAAAGAATTGTGCGCGCCGCGGTTCAAGCCAAGGGCAACCAGGACCAGGCGGAGCATGGCCTGCACGGCTTGATTCAACGCATCATGCTGATGGGCGGCATCACGGTGGACCAGATGGCTGTCGAAGGCATGAAGCAGATGCGCGTGTCCAGCATGGAACGGTTGAAATCGGCGCTGGATGAAATCTCCGATACCGGCGCGCTTCTGAAAGATCTGGATACCGGACTGGTGGATTTCCCGACGCTCTTACAAGGCGAAGAGGTATACATCTGCTGGCGGCTGGACGAGGCCGACATCACGCATTGGCATAACGTGCATGAAGGCGTGGATGGCCGCCGGCCGATTGACCGCTTCTTCCTTGACAACCATCGCGATTAGCTTTCTTACGAACCGATTTCGATGATGTTCTTGATTCCGGCGTGCCCCGCGATGGGTTCGCCGAACCTGTCGATAGGGAAGCGTCCGGTAATCAGCCCTTTGACCGCGTCCGGCCACTTTTCATTAAAAGCGGTCAGATGCCGGATCGCTTCTTCGAAGTCAACTTTACCCGCGTTCACGGAGCCCACCATCGCCTGATTCTTCAGCACGACGTTCCTCATAAGGGTGTCCGTATCGATTGCAACCGGAGCATGATGGCCGGGCACGCCCGTGAAGAGGAACAGCCCATTGGTGCCCAACACGCGCAGCACGTCGAAGGCGAATTGCGAAGCACCGACGGCCTCGTAGACGACATCGATATTGCCCACCTGTTCAGCCATCTTGTCGACCGGAGTCTGTTCGCTGGAAATATATTTCGCGCCGATTGCCTTGGCGATATCCGCCGCGGGATTCGGCTCCGGCGTCTTCGAATAGACTGTCACTTCAAAACCCGCATGGACCAGCGTCATCGCGCCCAGCAGCCCCACCGGACCCGCGCCCAACACCAGCGCACGATGGTGCGCCGTCCACGGCAGGCGCTTCTGCACCGCCTTAATTTGTTCGAGCGCCTTTTCAGCAATGGTCAACGGTTCGGTGAGCACACCCACTTCACGCAGGGAACCGGGCAGCAGATTCATGTACTGTTCCGAATCGACAATCATCTCGGTCATGAAGCCGTGCCGCTGTTTGATGCCGCGCTCGGTGAAGTCGCCGGTATAGCAGAAATCGGAGCGGCCCGCCCGGCAGGCCACGCATTCGGGATGATCGCATGGCCGTCGCACCATGGGGACCGCCAGATCGCCAGGCCGGAAAGCGGTAACCGCGGCGCCCACTTCCACCACTTCGCCCAGGCACTCATGGCCCAGAACCAAATAGTCCGAGCCGGCCGGCGGATCGCCATAATCGAAGGCGCAAATTTCGCGATCGGTGCCGCATACGCCGACGTTTAGAACGCGCAACAGCACCTGATCGGGAGATGTGATCTTCGGCGCGTCAACTTCAAGAATGCCGGTGCTTCGTTTGGAAATGGAAACGGTGGCTGCTTTCATCGCTCTCTCCGGAGTATGGCGCGAGCGGGAGCGGCTTCCGCCCCGGCCAAACGCAGCGGCAGGCAGACCAGATCGTAATGCCCCGGTGCCACGCCCGCCAGATTCAAACCTTCAATCACCCACACACCCGCCGAAAGCAGGGCCGCATGCGTCTGAGCGCCATCTTTCTTATAGCCTCCCACCGACAGATAATCCACTCCAATGGTCTGCACTTGCTTCTCCGCCAGGAATTCCGCTGTTTCATGCGGGATGTACACGAAGTCTGTCAGAAACTCCTGCTCGGGCCAATTGCGTGCTGAGTTCTGAGTCTTGAAAAGCAGCCGCTCGTGGGGTTCCAGGTCATGCGTCTGCAATTCTTGAACCGTGATGGTCTCTTTGTTTTCGATTTCGATCACGCGTGCCCGCCCCACGGTAGCGCGAAAGGGCAGCGTATCGATTGCCGCTCCGTTCGCCAGAAAATGCAGAGGCGCATCCATGTGCGTCCCCGTATGAACTCCCATTGCGATACGCGATACGTTGTCGTGATCGCCATTTGCCATGTCATGATCCCTGGCGATTTCAAAAGGCGTGTTGCCGGGCCAATGCGGCACTCCCGCGTGTAACGCGACCGAAATATCGATCCAGTCCAACAGCGAATAACTGTTCATAGTCAGTGTGCGAGCTGTGTTTGTTTGCCGATTTCCGGCCACAGCGATGCCGCCTTTGCCATGGGCAATTTGACGCCCAGAACATCGGCCAGCGTGGGGGCAATGCGCAGCATGGAGATCTCCGGAAGACGGACTGATTTTACCTGATCGCCAGCCAGGATGAACGTGGAGCGAAAGTTTGCTCGCGTGGGCCAAAATGCATGGACGCCCTTGTGGCTGCCCTGCCCCAACGCGCGCCCCGTGGTGCTTTCCGAAGCAACATAGTTGGGCATGGTGCTGAATGCGGCCATCCAGTTCGCTGCTTCCGGCACGGAGCGTCTCACTTCGTCAAGAGGAGATTCGCGGGCAATTCCAGACTTCCGCGACCCAACAAGCTTCCGCAAAGCGGCCGCATCCGCCGCATTGCGCGCGCCAATTAAACCCTCGCGCACCTGAACCGTTTTTGAGTTGATGAGGATTCGCGGACGAACCACGTAGTCTTCGGTTTCGAATCCATGATCGGACACAACCGCGATCTGGGTGTGAGCGGGCAGATGCGCAATTGCCTGCCCGATCATTTCATCCTGATTTTCCAACACTTCGCGCGAATACAGGCTCAGCGCTCCGGTCTCATGCTGCTCCTGCCCCAAGTCTGTGATGTGAACCAAGGCCAGATCGGGCTCTTCGTATTGCAGCAGGTAGCGCAGACCGGTCAGCGCGGTGGAATCGTTCCACTGGCTCTTGCTGAAGACCGGATAGACGCTGGAAATTCTCTGCACCAGGCCCGGCGTGCATTTCGCGGAAATCGCCTCGAAAGGCAGATCCGCCGATACGGGGCCTTCCCAATATTGGGGGCAATTGTAATCGGCTTGGGCGGCGACGGTTGCGGGCCAGAACAGCAGCGCCGTCTTGCGATGCTCCGCCATGGCGGCTTGCCACAATGTGTTCACTCCGGAGCTCTGGTTCGGAGTATGCGTATCCAGCACACCGTGCGCGGAGGGTGCCACGCCGGTGACGATAGTGGTGCTGGCCGCCCAGGCATCGTCGGGCAGAACGCCCACCACGCCGGCACTGGTGGCTCCGGTCTTCGCCAAGCGCCGCAGCGTCGGAATCTTCAGGTGCAGCCGGTCCGCTTCATGAATGTACCGGGCATCCAGGCCATCGATCGAGATGACAATCAGACGGCGGCGCGTATCCGGAAGTGTGGCCGCCGCCGAGAAGCATACCAGAGCGGCCAGAGCCGCCAACAAACGCATGCATCCTGTGTAGCACGCCAACCGTACAAAGTGGCCAAGCTTAAGCGTTCTTAACGGTTGTGCTACTATCCAGACATCGCTAGACGCCTGGGGGGGCGAGAGGGGCCGTAACGGTCTTCTATTTGCATACGTCACATACGCTTAGTCCACCATGCCTGAAACCAACCCTCTGCCAGCGGGCCGTGTGCCGAACGACAATCTCGATCGGCTTTTAGCTCCCAATACCGAAGAGCCCTGGTACAGAACGGTCTACCAAAATTTCGTGGATTGGCGGACCCCGGTCGTCCTCCCGGAAGGGATTACCGCCCGGCCCGTTGCTGTCAAAGACATTTGGGGGATGTACCGGAAGGATAAGAAATCCAACTGGATTTCGCTCGGCATCCACACGGCCGTAATTGCGCTTCTTCTTACCGTGCTCTCGCAGCACGCCGTAATTCAGGAAAAGCTGAAGGAAGCGGTCCATCTGGTGGATCCGAACCTAACGCCTTATAAACCGAAGCTTCCGCCCAAGGCGCAAACCGCACAGGGCGGCGGCGGCGGCGGCATGAAGGCTCCCACGCCGATCGCGAAGGGCGCTTTGCCCAAAATCGCTCACAAGCAGTTTATTCCGCCTTCGGTGGTGGTAAATCCCACGCCGAAACTGGTAGTTGTCCCCACTATCATTGCCGATACCCCGCTGCCGAATATCAAGATGAACAATTACGGCGACCCGCTGGCCAAACTCGGACCCCCTTCGAACGGAATGGGAGAGGGCGGCGGCATGGGTAGCGGCTCCGGCGGTGGTGTCGGTTCCGGTCGCGGCGGCGGTTATGGACCGGGCGAAGGTGGCGGTGTCGGCGGCGGTGCTTACCGCGTTGGCGGCGGCGTCTCTCAGCCTTCGGTGCTGTTTAAGATAGATCCCGAATATTCTGAAGAAGCTCGCAAGGCCAAGTTTTCCGGCACCGTTTCCTTACAGATTGTGGTGGACCCGGACGGTAAGGCTCGCAACATCAAAGTGACCCGTAGCCTCGGCATGGGTCTGGATGAGAAAGCGATGGAAGCAGTGGCGCGATGGAAATTCAAGCCCGGCATCAAAAATGGTGTTGCCGTGCCAGTGATTGCGAATATCGAAGTGAACTTCCGGCTTCTGTAGGAATTGCTATTCTTTGGTTCCCAGAATGGCGCCGGGAACCAAAATGGCGATTGTGGGCGAAATCTCAGACTGCAGCCCTTTCACCTGGGCCAGATTGCGATATACGTCGCCAGCCACACCGGCAGCCACGGGTCCAATAGTTGGCTTGCCGCCTGTCAACATCACCACCACTACCAGCTTGCGTTTCCCCACTTCGCTGAACGAACCGAACCAACCCAAGCGTGTTTTACCTTCGCTGCAGGTGCCGGTCTTGCCGTAAAGCGTGGCTTCCTGCTTCGCGCGGCGAGCCGTACCGAATTCCACCGCACCTTGCATTCCAGGCTTAATATCGTCAATCAGAGGGGTGATCAGATCCAGCCGGCGCTTCACTTTGGGCTGGAACGTTTTCACTTCGTCAGCATTCTTCGGATATTGCAGATAGTAAAGCGTGCCGCCGTTCGCAATTGCCGTCATCAAGCCCGCAAGTTCCAGCGGTGTCTGATGAATCTCTTCGCCAAAACTGGTGAGCATGCCCATTCCGCCATTCTTCGGCGGTGCGTTCGGGAAGCCGCCGGCCTGCTCTCCCGCAATATTCAGACCGGCTTTTTCGCCATAACCGAACAGATGCGCGTAGTTCTTCATACGCTCATAACCAAGCTTCACACCCAGGTTAGCGAAGTAAAAATTGTTCGAGTGGGCCAGGGCGTTGGTCAAATCCATGTGAGTCCGTCCGAACAGGTGGACCGGGCTAGTGCGACCGATGATCTTCTCATTGAGGGCCGCCAATGCAACCGAAACTTTGATTGTCGAACAGGGCTGAAAACCCGGGCCCAGCGCGGTTTTCTGATTCACCATGGTCAAAACGCGGCCATTGGTGGAATCCACCACTACAATCGAGCCGTTGTAAGCGCCAAGTGCGGCCACGGCGGCGCGACGGACCTCTAAATCTTCTCCATCCAGATTATCGCCCGTGGTCGATTCGCGAAAAGACGGTTCATCCCAGGTTTGAACCCAAATGGGATGCTTTCTGCGTCTACCATGAGCTGACGCGGCAAGCAACCTTCCATGCCGCGAACGCCGCGCGACCGCCACACCGCGGTTCTTTCCTCGACCGGCGCGAACTGAGGCCTTCCGGGACACAGAAGAACGGGTCTTAGACGCGGTTTTTTTCTTCGCGCCGCTTCGCGCCCCAAACAGCGAGGGGCACAGCAGTATCAGGAGTAGGATCGGGAGTAGTTTGAAGTTTTTCATCGCGCGCTAAAGTCCATTTTGAACTTGCAGCAGAAGACGCGAAGATGCCAGAGCCCCTTGCGGGACATCTCCGGGGAGCAACCGGAATCAGTAGTGTCGCGGATATGCCGGATCGTCGTCAAGCCTTTAAGTGCAATTAGCTTACCGTGATTTATACAGAACCGATATATCCCCACAGTTCTATTGCTTCTGACGTTGAAGCGGTATCCCGCGTTCCCGCCATCGGGCTAGGCCGCGGTCCAGCCGCCGTCGATCGGGATCACGCTTCCGTGCATGAAATCGCTCGCCGGGCTTGAGAGATAAAGCACCAAATCGGCAATTTCGTCCGGCCTGCCCATCCGGCCCACGGGCTGCCGCTTGTGCAGTTCCGTCCGCGTCTGCTCTTCCTCGCCCGGATGATACTTATGCAAATAGGCGTCTACAAAAGGCGTTTCCACCGTGCCCGGGCAGATGCAGTTGGCCCGCAGCTCAGCGGGGTAATCCACCGAAAGCTGCCTGGTCATCGCAATGACCGCCCCTTTCGTCGCGCAATAAGCGAACCGCCGTTTCACCCCGATCAGCCCCGCCACAGACCCAATATTGACGATCTTCCCCGGCCCCGGCTGCGATTTCTTCAGCAACGGAATGCAGTGCTTCGTCACCAAAAACAGGCCTTCCACGTTCACGCGGAACAATCGCTGCAAATCCGCAAGCTGTGTCTCTTCAATGCCCCCCACCATGCCGATTCCGGCATTATTCACCAGAATATCCAGCGCCGGCACCGTCGCCAGCGCATTTTTCACAGCCACCTCATCCGTAATATCCACAATCAGGACCTGCGATTGCCCCAGCTCCTCAGCCAGGGCTTCAGAACGGGGGGCATCCACATCGGCAATTACCAGGGCCGCGCCAGCCGCCCGCAACGCCCGGCAGGAAGCCTCGCCAATGCCGCTGGCACCCCCGGTGACCAGTGCCGTCTTGCCGATAAGCGAAAATGAAGAATTCACCCCGGAATTGTATCGCTTCTTTCGGGAGCTATTCAAAATGAATTCCCTGGAACGCTTACAAGCTGAAGTCATCGCATGCACCCGCTGCCCCCGGTTGGCCTCCTACATCCGGGAAGTCGCCGTCCAGAAACGCCGTCAGTTTCAACACGACGAATATTGGGGGAAACCGGTGCCGTCTTTCGGCGACCCTCGGGCGCGCATGCTGATCGTCGGCCTTGCACCCGCCGCGCATGGCGGCAATCGCACGGGCCGCGCCTTCACCGGCGATAGTTCGGGAGACCTGCTCTACAAAGTCTTGTTCCAGACCGGATTCGCCAATCAGCCGGCTGGCCGCTCGGCTGGCGACGGGCTGAAACTGCACGGCTGTTGGATCGGCCAAGTGGCACATTGCGCGCCTCCCGACAACAAGCCTTCGCCGCTTGAGATCCTGAACTGCCGCCACTTTCTGCGAAGCGAATTGCGGCTGCTCATGCCGGAACTGCGTGTGGTGGTAGCGCTAGGCAAAATCGCGTTCACCGGCTATCTTGCCACGCTGAAAGAGACACATGAAGTCAATCGAGGGATGTTGTTCCAGCATAACCGTTTAAGTATTACCGGAAACGGCCAACCCGCCTTGCTCAGTTCCTATCACCCCAGCCGGCAAAACACCTCCACGGGGCGCTTGACTGAGGCTATGTTTCAGGCGGTTTTCGAACGCGCCCGCTCGATTTGCGGAAGCATACCGTAGTGGCCCGCTCCGGTGCCAACCGCCTACAGCACCTTCATTGCGGCCTGAAAGTTAACTCTGATATGTTATAGGAGTATTTGACTGGCCCGCCAACCCGGCTTCCACTGCCTTCAGTAGCCCGCTTTCAAATCAAAGGAGAACAGTGAAAAACATATTCGTGGGCAACTTGGATTTCGGCGCGACCGATGATCAGGTCCGTACCATTTTCGAGGCATATGGCACTGTGGATCGCGTCAGCATCAAGACCGATCGTGAAACCGGGCGTTCGCGTGGGTTTGCTTTTGTGGAAATGTCGAACGAAGCCGAAGCAGAGCGAGCCATTGCCGCCCTGAATGGAACCAACCTCGGGGGTCGCGCACTCAATGTAAATGAGGCTCGTCCCAAGACGGAAGGCGGCGGTGGCCGGCCTTTCGGTGGCGGCGGACGCCCCAGCGGCGGTGGGGGCGGATACGGCGGTGGAGGCGGCGGTGGTGGTGGATATGGCGGCGGTGGGGGCGGCGATCGAGGTGGCAATGATCGCGGCGGAGACCGTGGCGGCGGCAAGACACGCCGTGAGCCCCGATGGTAAATTTCCGGCGCTAAACGCGCCGATTCATAGACATGGGAGAACTTTATGGCTGGGAGATCTAGCACTACTTTTCAAAAACGTCAGAAGGAACTCGCTCGTCAGGATAAACAGAAGGAAAAAGCTGCGAAGCGGGTGGAGCGGAAAGTTGAAAGTGCAAATGCCGGCCCGCGCAACCTGGACGACGATATCGATTACAGCTTGCAGTATCAGCCGGATGCCGAGGTGCTCAAAGAGTTCGATGCCGAGCACCTAGTGGAAGAGCAACAGCCGGAATAGCTGTACGCATCACAAGCAACAACACACGGCAGCCTGAAAGGGCTGCCATTTTTTTGCCCTCCGCCCGCGTTTGCGTTCCCCTCTTGCCTCATATACCCTAACCAATTGTCTCTACGTTTACCCTGCGTAGACAATTGGACCCTATGACCATGAACGTCGCTCTGTGGTTACAAGCCACGGATAACGGAGCCCAAACCGGCCAGACTTACCTTCTCGCCGCCTTGGCTATTGCGCTTCTGAGTTTGGCCGCGGCCGCCGCGCTCGCGAAACACGTGATTTCGCGAGATACCGGCTCGCCCCAGATGCGGAAAATTTCCGACGCCATCAAGCAGGGCGCGGAAGCTTTCATGGCGCGCCAGAACCGCACCATCCTGATGCTTTCGCTTGCGGTGGCCGTCGTCATCTACCTGGGCTATTTCTTCATGAAGGGCGACTCGCTGCTGGCCCGGCGCATGACCATCTCATTTATCGCCGGTGCGCTTTGTTCCACGCTTGCCGGTTTCAGCGGAATGTGGGTGTCGATTCGCAGCAATATCCGCACAGCCGCCGCGGCACGCACCAGCATGAATCAGGCCCTTCAAATCGCCCTGCGCGGGGGTGCCGTCACCGGCTTGAGCGTCGTGGCACTGTCCCTTCTGGGCGTAGGCTCGCTCTTCTTTCTCTTCGACGGCTTGGAAAATCCCACTCAGGTGCCGGGCCAGATTGTCGCTTTCGGTTTCGGTGCCAGCTTCGTCGCACTCTTCGCGCAACTGGGCGGCGGCATCTATACCAAAGCGGCCGACGTCGGCGCGGATCTGGTGGGCAAAGTGGAAGCGGGCATCCCCGAAGACGACCCCCGCAACCCCGCCGTGATTGCCGACCTTGTAGGCGACAACGTGGGCGATTGCGCCGGCCGCGGTGCCGATCTGTTCGAATCCACCGCCGCCGAAAATGTGGGCGCGATGCTGCTGGGCGTCACCATGTACCCCGTGTTCGGCTTGCGCGGTGTACTCTTCCCGCTGATCGCTCACGCGTTCGGCCTGATCGCTTCCATGATCGGGATCAGCGTCGTCTCCACGCGCGAAGAAGATGACCCCATGAAGGGCCTGAACCGCGGCTTCTTCGTCAGCACCGGCGTTGCCATCGTCGGTTTCTATCTGGCTGTGCAACTTCTCTTGCAAGGCAATTTGTATTTCTTCGCCGCCGGTCTGATCGGTATCGCCACCAGCTTCCTGTTCGTCTTCATCACGCAGTACTACACGGAATATAAGTACAGGCCCGTGCGCACCATCGCCGCCAGTTGCACCACCGGCCCGGCCACGGCCATCATCTCCGGATTCGCCATCGGCCTCGAATGTGTCGCCATGCCCGTGCTGGTGATCTGCGCCGCCATCCTCGGCTCTTATTATCTGGGCGTCCATGCCGGCCTGACCGGTGTTTCCACCAAGGCGGCCGGGCTCTACGGAACCGCGGTCGCCACCATGGGCATGCTCTCCACCGCGGCTTATATTCTGGCCATGGATACGTTCGGGCCCATCACCGATAACGCCGGCGGCATTGTCGAAATGTCGCACCAGCCCGATTCCGTGCGCCAACGCACCGACCGTCTCGATTCCGTCGGCAACACCACCAAAGCGCTCACGAAAGGTTACGCGATCGGCAGCGCGGCCCTCGCGGCATTCCTGCTCTTTTCCGCCTATATCGATGAGGTGAAAACACTGCTGCACCGACCGCTCGATTCCGTCTTCACCATCGATATCGGCCACGTGCCCGTCTTCACCGGCGCGCTGCTCGGAGCCATGCTGGTATTCCTCTTCAGTTCCTTCGCCATCAAAGCCGTGGGCCGCACGGCGCAAACCGTGATTGAAGAAGTGCGCCGCCAGTTCCGCACCAACCCCGGCATCATGCTCAGGACCGCCGACCCCGATTACGGTGCCTGCGTCGACATCGTGACGCAATCAGCGTTGAAGGCCATGATTGTACCGGGCCTGCTGGCTGTTGCGAGCCCCATCGCCGTCGGCGTGCTCTTCCGCCAGTTCAGCGACCCTTCCGATGCGTTCCCGTTAGGCGCGGTGGCGGTGGCGGCATTTCTGATGGTGGGCACCATCACGGGCATCCTGATGGCGCTGCTGATGAACAACAGCGGCGGCGCCTGGGACAACGCCAAGAAATATATCGAGACCGGCGCGCATGAAGGCAAAGGCTCCGATGCGCATAAAGCTTCCGTGGTGGGTGACACCGTGGGCGATCCGTTCAAAGATACGGCCGGGCCATCGCTGCACGTGCTGATTAAGTTGCTGGCGACGATTACGCTGGTAGCGGCACCGCTGTTTCTGTAATTGGAATCCCGAGTGCAGCCATTCGACCTGAGATTCGATGCCCATCGTAAACGCTATCGCAAGTCTTGCGGTCAAAGACTTAAATTCATCCATTGCTTGGTATGAAAAGGTAATTGGGAAGTCTCCATCCAGGCCAATGCCGGAACTTGCTGAGTGGAATTTTGAGAGAGGTGGATGGTTGCAGGTTTATCAGCTTTCGGATCGCGCCGGTTCCGGTTCCGGTTCCGTTACGCTCGCGGTCACTGGAATGGAAGCCCAAATAGCTCACTTAGTCAACTTAAAAATCGACTGCACCAACGTGTCGGAGGACGAGCGCGTCAAGACCGTCATGATCACGGATCCAGACGGAAATCATATTGCTTTTGCCGAGGCAATCGATCCATCGCTGGCGCATTAGAGCTAAGCCAGAATTTCCCGCGACTTCACGGGCCACATCGGTCAACAAAGCGTCCGTGGTGGGCGACCCGTTCAAATATACGGCAAGGTCGTCACCGCACTTGCTGACTAAGTTGCTGGCGACGATCACGCTGGTAGCGGCACCGCTGTTTCTATAAGAAGAAACCGCTTAGCGCACGCAATCAGCACCGCGATTCTTGAGAACCATAAAAACCAATGCTGTTCCGATAAGGCCGGGTTGAATCCATAGATTGGCGGGAGTTCCTCGGAAGACCAAGGCCGCGGCGATAATCGCCAATGCCCACAATAGCGGCGCAATGAGGTTCGAGTTGCTGAACGTTTTCATAGCAGTTAGTGTACTAAGCGAGGATATCCCGCACTACTTCACCGGCCACATCGGTCAGCCGGAAATCCCGGCCGCTATAGCGATACGTCAGCTTCGTGTGATCGAAGCCCAGCAAATGCAGCGCGGTGGCATGCAGGTCATGCGGATGCACCGGCTTCTCAATCGCCTTGAACCCAAATTCATCCGTCGCGCCGTGCACCATCCCGCCCTTCACGCCGCCTCCCGCAAGCACCATGCTGAAGCCATGGCTGTTGTGATCGCGGCCGTTCTGCACTTTCACCAGACCGCTCACTTCCACCACCGGCGTACGCCCAAATTCGCCACCGATGATCACCAGCGTCTCCTTCAATAAGCCAGTTGCTTTCAGATCCGCGAGCAACGCGGCGATCGGCCCATCTGACGCCGCCGCATGCTTGCGATGAAGCTGAATATCGTCATGGTTGTCCCAAGGCTGGCCGTCACCGTAATAGACCTGCACCATGCGCACGCCTCGCTCTACCAGACGGCGCGCCATCAGGCACCCGCGTCCGAAATCGCCGTCCCCATACCGTGCGCGCACCGCTTCCGGCTCTTTTGAAATGTCGAAAACTTCCGGCGCTTCCGTCTGCATGCGATACGCAATCTCGGCGGATTGAATGGTCGCTTCCAGTTGCGCGTCGCCCGCCTGCCGCTCGCTGTGCAGCCTGTTCAACCGGCCCAGCAGATCCAATTGCCTGCGCTGGTCCGTCAGGCTCATATCGCTGTTGTGAATGAATGGAACCAACTGCTCCGTCTTGCGTTCATTGTTCGGAATGTACGTGCCCTGATACACCGCGGGAAGAAAACTGGAGCTCCAGAGCTGATGCCCAATCACCGGCACACCCGGGCAAAGCACCACGAAGCCGGGCAAGTTCCGGTTCTCCGTGCCCAGCCCATAGGTCACCCATGAGCCCATGGAAGGCCGACCCGGCATCTTATCGCCGCAGTTCAACATCATCAGCGAAGGCTCATGATTCGGCCGGTCTGTATACATCGAGCGAATCACGCAAACATCGTCCGCGCACGCGCCCAGCTTGGGAAAAATTTCGCTGAACTCCGTGCCGCTCTCGCCATATTTCTTGAAAGCGAAGGGAGATTTCAGCAGGTTGCCGGTCTTGCGTTCGGTCTTCAGATTTCCGGCCGGCATCGGCTGCCCGTTGAACTTCGTCAGCATCGGCTTCGGATCGAACGTGTCCACTTGCGACGGGCCGCCGTTCAGAAACAGAAAGATCACGTGCTTCGCTTTCGGCGCGAAGTGCGGAGCTTTGGGCGCAAGCGGATCGCTGGGCGTTTCACTCGCGCGCGCCATCACCTGCGCGAAGGCGGCCGAGCCGAAGCCCGTGCCCATGGTGTGTAGAAGCTGGCGGCGTGTCATATGCTCACTCGATAAATCCAAACTCATTCGAACTCAACAGAACCTGGGCGTATCTCGCCCAACCGCCGTCAGTAGCGGCCACATAAGCCTCGCCCAGCAAACGCTCTTCCGCGCTGGGTGCCCGCTGCAACACAATCCGGTATGCCTTTTCGATTCGCTCAGCCTCGGTCGGGGCACTGGCCACGCGCGCCGCCAACGCCTTCGCTTCGGCCCGCACGAAATCGCTATTCATAAAGAACAGCCGTTGCAGCGGAACATTGGTTTCCGTTCTGGAGTCGCTGGTGTTATTCGGATTTGGGAAATCGAACAGGCCGAGCACAGTGTCCAACTTCCGGCGGCTCACGAATCCATACGCCGTACGCGCATGGTTCTCCGCGCCGAACTTCACCGGCGCGCCGCCATCCCGCGTATCCAAATTTCCTGAAACAAACAGCAATGAATCGCGCAGACCCTCAATATCCAAACGATGCCGGCTGAAGCGCCACACCAGCCGGTTATCGGGGTCCTTCTCCATGTTGCCGGGCACCTCTTCAGTGCTCTGCCGGTAAGCCGCGCTCAGCATCATTTCGCGGTGCAGAGTCTTTATCGACCAGCCTTCGTCCATGAAGCGCGCCGCCAGAAAATCCAGCAGTTCCGGATTGCTCGGCGTATCTCCCTGCAATCCGAAATTGCTTGGCGTGCGCACCAGGCCTTGTCCGAAGTGGTGCTGCCATACTCGATTCACCATCACGCGCGCCGTCAGCGGATTGTCTTTATTCGCGATCGCGTTCGCCAAACCCAACCTTGCTTTGCCCTCGAAAGGCTTCGGTTCGCCGCGGCTCAGAATTTGCGGAAAGTGAGGCGGCGCGATATCGCCCAGGTTGTCGCGGCTGCCGCGAATCCAAATCCGCTGTTCATTCCACTTGTCATTGTCCGTAATAGTTTGCAGATAAGGATAAGCCAGTGGCAGCGCTTTCTTCATAGCCGCAAGTTCGATCCGCATATCGTCCAGGTGCGTCTTCCATGCACCCGAAAGGAAGCGATCCACCTTGCCCAGGCCGTAATACAACACGCCATGCGCTTCGCCAAAAATGTCTTCCCATAGCACGTAGCGGTCGCGGTCCATCGATACCAGGTTGGCGCTCGACAGGTCCTGCCGGTTCGGGTTCGCGCCCAGCGTGATGTGGTTCTTGTCGTCCACCACTTTCTTTTCCGAACTCACCGCCACCACCAGCGCGCCGAAAGCCCCTGCCGCCTCACGGCGCTCCTCCGCTGTCCTCGCCGCCTCCCAATTCTTTAAGAATGGGTGCTCCTTAGCGGGCTTGCTCAAGTACGTTGTCCAGCGGGTGACTGTTTCCTCGTCGAACTGCTCGTCCTTCGGCGAACCCGACACGCCCAACAAATAACCCTCCGTGCGCGCCGCCAGAATGTCGCTCAACTGCCTGGCCTGCTGTGCCGCGAACTCGTTCAGCGCCTTCTCTTTCAAGTTCACCGCGTTCAGCTTGCCGTCGTAATCGGCCACAACGTCAGCCGTTGCCAGCGGAGTCTGATGCAGTTTGGTGTTCGCGAAAATCCCGAGCAGCGAATAATAATCGCGCGTCGGAATCGGGTCGAACTTATGGTCATGGCATTGCGCGCACGCAACTGTCAGCGCCAGAAACCCACGCGTGGTCGCATCCACACGGTCGTCCTGAAACTCCGGGCTCAACGCGTAAAAACCCAACCCGGCGCGATATTTCTCAGCATCCGGCATCAGGTCGCCCGCAATCTGCGCCTTCACGAACGTGTCGTAAGGCATGTCGCGGTTGAACGCCGCAATCACCCAATCGCGATAGCGGAACGCGTTCGGATAAGGCTCTTCCTGCGTCGAATTCAACTTGTCGTCGGAGTAGCGCGCCACGTCCAGCCAATACCGGCCCCAACGTTCTCCATAGTGCGGCGAGGCAAGCAGCCGGTCCACCACCTTTTCAAAAGCTGTGGGCGAACGGTCGGCTTCGAATGCCGCCACCTCTTCCGGCGTGGGCGGCAAGCCGGTCAGGTCCAGCGTCGCTCTGCGAATTAGCGTCCGCTTATCGGCCGGGCGCGACGGCTTCAAGCCTTCTTTCTCCAGACGCGCCAGCAGAAAGCGGTCTATCTCGTTCTTCGCCTTTCCAGCAGGCACAGCCGGACGCGTCACAGGCCGGAACGCCCAGAAATTCCGCTGCGCATCGCTGATGATATACGGCGCGTCTTTACCGCCCGTCTTCAAGCCCGTAGGCCACACCGCACCGGCCTTGACCCACGCTTCGAGCGATGCGATCTCATCGTCCTTCAGCTTGCCTGAGGGCGGCATCTTGCGCGCGCCTGTATAGCGAATCGCCTGGATCAGCTTACTCGCATCCGAATCGCCCGGCACAATCGCGGGCCCCGATTTTCCGCCTTGCAGCACATGCTCCCGCGAATCCAGTTGCAACCCGCCCATGGCCGATTCGGTATGGCACGCATAGCAGGCGCGGGCCAGCACCGGCCGCACCCGCATTTCGAATTGATCGGAGTTTTGCCCGGACGCGCACCCGGCCCAAACAAGAAGGCAGAGAACGGCGCGGCGCATTCCTCCAGTTTACCCTTGCGCGCCCCCGCGTTCGTACAGGTCCACCAGCTTTCGCAAGCGCTCCGCATGGCCGCCGGTCAGCGCTCCCGCTTCATACCGCCAGCCCCAGTTCCCGCTGGCTTTCCCGGGCGTGTTCATGCGCGCTTCGCTCCCCCGTCCCAACACATCCTGCAAAGGAAACACAACGGTATCGGCCACCGACGCCATCAGCGCCCGAATGAAAGTCCAGTTCATCTCCGCGCCATCGCTATCCAGATAATCCATCGCCACCTGCTTCTCGCGCGCCACCTCGTCAGCGGCGCGCGTACTGTCCGCCACGCCGCTGCTGGCCCACCAGCCCAGGGTCGTATCGTTATCGTGCGTGCCCGAATACGCAACTCGCTCACGAGGATAATTGTGCGGCCGGAAATCAGGCGCTTGCGGATCGCTGCCGAACCCGAACTGCAGCACCGCCATTCCCGGAAAGCCGAATCGCTCACGAAGCGCCTCCACCTCAGGTGTGATCACGCCCAGATTTTCCGCCACGATCGGGAGCTCTCCCACCGCCTTTCGCGCGGCTTCGAACATCGCGGCACCCGGTGCCTTCACCCACCTGCCGTTCACAGCGGTGCTCGCTCCAGCGGGAACTTCCCAATACGCCTCAAAGCCGCGAAAGTGATCCAGCCGAATCAGGTCGAACGTGCGGAACGATGCGCGCAGCCGCTCGATCCACCAGCTAAATCCATCGCGCTCCATCTTGTCCCAGCGATAGATCGGGTTGCCCCATAGCTGTCCGGTCGCGCTGAAATAATCGGGCGGCACGCCGGCCACGGCCTTTGGATGGCCTTGCGGGTCCAACTCGAAATCTTCAGGGTGTTGCCACACATCGGAACTATCGTGCGCCACATAGATCGGCACATCGCCCATTAATCGAATCTGCCGCTTATGACAGTAACCCTTCAGTTCTTCATACTGCCGGAAGAAGACGAACTGCATCCA
>JBBROT010000025.1:0-17176 GCA_038229155.1 Bryobacterales bacterium
CGCGGTACCGATTGGTACCCGAAGCTGGATTACGGGCATAAGTAATACCGGATCAACGTCACTTCCCGGCTGAGTACTTTCGCGCCCAAACCAACACGCCAGCGATTCACAACCCGCACCCCCCACCTCACTCCCCAAATTCCAGCCTCCGCCTTCTCCCCCGCAGCGCACCATTCATCGCCATCACCGGCCCAATCGCCACATACACCAACCCCGCCCACCCCGGCTCCCCCATCACCGCAAAGCTCACCGACACCGCCGCAATCCCCATCTGAATCGCCTGCTCGCGCATCGTCCCCTTCGTAATGAATCTCTCCAGAGGCGTCAACTCCAGATCCTCCCGCCTCCGCCACGCATGCACATGCAACAGCAGCAGCACCCCAAACACCGCCATATACCCCAGCCCGTAAATTTCCATCAACGTGCCCTGCTGCCCCGCCGGCACCATCTTCACCGTCTCCCCATTCGCCAAATGCACCGTCCCCCTGCCCCCCGTCCACACGTCGAATAACCACGTAAACAGAAACTTCAAAGGGTACGTAAAGAACAGCACCACAAACAGCAGCGCCGCATTCAGCCACAAGCTCGGCCCGTCCTGCAATCCATACTGCCGGAACCATCGGTACTGGCTCATCCAGATCACAATCAGAATCGCGAACGCTGCCGCGAACGGCAGAAATCCATGTATCCCGCCCATTAGTTCGTCGAACGTCTTCGGCACCTCCAGCGATACCACCAGCAGCGTCACCGCGAACCCGAACACCGCGTCGCTGAATCCCTCAATCCGTGAAATCTCGTTCGCGTTCCGCCAGCGAAAGCCTTTATGCTTCGCAAACTCGTGCCGGCTCAGGTATTCACGCATCTGGCATCCTTTATTTCCCGCGCCTCCTCAACAACTTACCGCTTTTCCCTTCCTCCAGCCGCCATTTCGTCTGCTCGAATGAAGCCGGAGGTTTCATCCGAAAATGGCCACAGCCACACAGACCCTTACCAATCGGGAAAACGCGCAGCATTCCACAGGTCCCCGCACCGCTGAAGGCAAACAGCGGTCATCCCTCAACGCCGTCCGCCACGGCCTCACCGGCCAAACCGTCGTGCTTCCCAATGAAGATCCCGGCCGCTACCTCAAATTCCGCGAGGCCCTCTATCGTGACCTCGCCCCCCAGGGCACCGTCGAGCTCATGCTCGCCCAAACCATTTGCGATACCCAATGGCGTCTCGAACGCGCCGCCGCTCGCGAAGCCAACATCCTCGCCATCGGCCACCTTGAACCACTTCCCGATCGCATCGTCAATCTCGAAATTCTCGATGTCCGCACCGCCATGATCGAAGTCATCTCCTCGGAGCGCCACGAAAATACCCTCCGCAACCTTCATCTCCAGGAATCCCGGCTCTCCCGTAGCCTTTATAAGGCTCTCGAAGAGATCCGCATCCTCCAGGACCGCCGCAAAAACGCCGCCGCCGCCGACCTCGGAGAAGCCGTCACCGCCCACATGTATCACAAACAAAACAACTTAACCTTCAACCCATCGCAGTTTGGGTTCGTCTTTACAGCCCCCGAAATCGCGCGTGCCGCCACGCGCCAACAATGGCGTCAAAAACAGCGCCTCTAACGCCCGTTCCCTATCGAATCGCCAACATTATTTAATAAACAATCCCCAAACTCTCGAAATCGCGCACCAGCCGGTCGCTTCCCTCAAAAACCAACGCCACCATTCCCACCGCCCGCGCGCCCACAACATTCTCTTCCAGATCGTCGATAAACAAGCACTCCGAAGCTTCGTAACCGGCCAACTCCGCCGCATGAAGATAAATCGCCGCATCCGGCTTCATCACACGCACACGATAGGACAAAACATGATGATCGAAATGCCGCAGCAGCGGATACTCTCGCTCCAGGCCCTCAAAATGAAGCGCATTCGTATTCGAAAGCAGCAACACCTTATAGTGCCGCTTCAGCCGCACCAGCATCTCCTCGGGAACCAAAGTCTCCTTCAGAAAAATCGAGTTCCAGATCCGCGAAAACTCCTCTACGCCCATTTCCATCCCCAGCGCCTGCGCAATCCCCGCCACAAAGGCTTCCGGTTCCACCAGGCCCGTCTCGAACATCGGCACCAGCCCCGTCGCGCGAATCCGCTCGCGTATCTCCTTCGTATCCAATCCAGAAGCGCGCGAAAGTTCCCGATACCCCAGTTCGAAATCGAATGGAATAATCACCCGCCCCAAATCGAAAATTATGGCTTTAATCATATAGTTAGTCCGTTGTACCCTTGGTACCGCAACAGTTGTACTAAAGTCGTGTTAGCAGTTAACAGACTCTGATTGGGGGGTCTTCCTTCATTGAAACTCATATATCTCTTTCTCGCTGTAGCCGTCGTGTGTCTATCCTCTTTGGCACTGAACGCCGCTGAAATTGCGTCCGTCTCCGGTGCCAATTGTTCCTTCACTTCGCAGCCCGATAACTTCGCCGCGCGCGAACTCCGCGTCCATCGCGATCTCGTCTCGCGCGTCAAACAGCTCGAGTCCATCCCCCGCCGCTCCACCCCCGCCGCCGTCTCTCCCACCTCCCTCCCGCAGCGCAATTTCATTGACCGCATCGTCTTCTCCCGCATGGCCGCCGCCAAAGTCTCCTCTGCCCCGCTCTCCTCGGACGAAGAGTTCCTCCGCCGCGTCACGCTCGATCTCACCGGCCGCATCCCGTCTTCTTCCGATATTCGGACCTTTCTCTCCGATTCCTCCCCCGTCAAGCGCGACATCCTCATCGAACAGCTCCTCAACTCCGGCGAGTTCGTCGATAAATGGACCATGTGGATGGGCGACCTGCTCGGCAACGTCGGCAGCGCTTCCAACGTCCAGCCCGGCAACGGCGGCCGCGACGCGTTCTACAACTACATGCGCGACGCCATCGGCAGCAACAAAAGTTTCCGCGATGTAGCCTACGAAATGGTCTCCGCCACCGGCGATACCAGCGATCCCGCGGGCGGCGGTCCCGCCAACTTCATCTATCACCAGCAAACCCCCATGGGGCCCGTTCAGGATTCCTACGATACCTCGCTCGCCAAGTCCGCCAGCGTCTTCCTCGGCATCGGCTATTACGATTGCCTCCTCTGCCACAACGGCCGCGGCCACCTCGATGGCATCAGCCTCTGGGGCGGCTCCGTCACTCGCGCCGACGCCCAGAAAATGGCCGCCTTCTTCTCGCGCCTGAACTTCAACATGCCGCGTACCAATAGCGATAAGTACAGCGGCCAGTACGATAGCTGGCGCGTCCTCGATCGCGCCTCCGGCAATTACGACCTCACTACCAACTTCGGCAACCGCCCCAATCGCGCCGCCATCGGCACCGTCAAAACCCTCACCCCCATGTACCGCGATGGCAAAGAGCCCGCCTCCGGTGCCGGCTACCGCGATTCCTTCGGCAAGATGATGACCGCCGACCCCATGTTCGCCCGCAACTTCGCCAACCGCCTCTTCAAAGCTTTCTTCAACCTCGGCCTCGTCGATCCCGTCGACAACATGGACCCCGCCCGCCTCGATCCCAACAAGCCGCCCCCCACTCCCTGGGAATTGCAGGCCGCCAATCCCGAGCTCCTCGAAGCTCTGGCCTTCGAAGCCACCCGCGTCGATTTCCAGCTCAAAGATTTCATGCGGCTCATCGTCCAGTCCTCCGCCTATCAGCTCAGCTCCCGCTATGACGGCGAGTGGAATATCGGTTCCATTCCGCTCTTTGCCCGCCATTACCCGCGCCGCCTCGATGCCGAAGAGGTGCATGACGCCCTGGTCAAATCCACCGGCGTCTTCACCAACTACAACGTGAACGGCCCCACCGCGCCTCCCCTCCAGTGGGCTATGCAATTCCCAGATCCTAATGTCGGCGGCTCCAATCTGCTTAACTCATTCCTGCGCGGCAATCGCGATAGCGCCCAACGCAGTTCCGCCGCCAGCATCCTCCAGCGGCTCACCATCATGAACGATTCCTTCATCACTAACCGCACTAAAGTGTCCGCCTCGCTCACACTGCAAGCCGCCGCCAAGCTGACCGATAACAAAGCCGTAGTCGATGAACTCTTCCTCACCTTCGTCTCGCGCCATCCCACCGCTGACGAACAATCGAAAGCCGTCTCATACCTCACCGCCGCCACCACCGCAGCCGCCCGTAACAGCGCTCTCGAAGACCTCGCCTGGGCGCTCATCAACAAAATCGATTTCCTGGACTCCTACTGAAACGCCATGAGAGACAAATTTAATTTCGACGCTTCTCAACACTCGGGCAGCTTCTTCTGGAAGCGCCCTGCTCTCGGCCGCCGCACCTTCTTTCGCCACATTGCAACAGCCGTCGGCGGTTATTACCTCATGCCCGCCCGCTCGTGGGAGCGTGTGGCCAGCGCCTCCGCCACCCCCATTAACAAGGCCAAAAAAGTCATCTTCATCCTGATGGGCGGCGCCCCCAGCCACACCGATACCTTCGATCTCAAAGTCGGACCCTGGACCCCGCAAAGCTTCAACCCCACGCAGTACGGCGACATCCTTTTTCCTCAGGGCCTCATGCCCAACATCGCTGCCCAAATGGACAGCGTCTCGCTCGTCCGCTCCACCCGCTCCTGGGCCGCCGTCCACGGCCTCTCCCAAACTTGGTGGCAGATCGGCCGCAATCCCACGCAGGCCCTTTCGAAAATCGCGCCCCACATCGGCAGCGTCGTCGCCATTGAAAAGCGCTCCTCCGACACCGATAAAACTCTGCCTCCCTTCGTCTCCCTCAACACTGGTAATGGACCCGGCACCGGTTACCTCCCCCCTGAAAACGCGCCTTTCTATATCAGCCCCAACGGCGGCGGCCTCCCCAACGCCACCAATCCCGATGGCCAGACGCGTTTCGAAGCCCGCTATAAACTCCACCAGGGCCTCGATAACGAAGTCATCCAAAACTCCCCGTACGGCGGCGTCACCGAAGAAATGGTCGCCTTCGATGCCAACGCCCGCAGCCTGATGTACAATCCCGAAGTCGCCAAAATCTTCACCTTTGACCAGACCGAACGCAATCGCTACGGCAACACCGGCTTCGGCAACGCCTGCATCACTGCCCGCAATCTCCTTGCCTCGAACAAAGGCACCCACTTCGTCCAGATCTCCATCGGCGGCTGGGACATGCACCAGAACATTTACGCGCCCAACAGCCTGCCCGCCCTCGCCCGCACTTTCGATAACGGCCTCGGCACCCTCATTGCCGATCTCAAAGCCGCCGGCACCCTCAACGACACGCTCATCGTCGCCATGGGCGAATTCGGCCGCACCGTCGGCAATCCCAACCAGGCTTCCGGCCGCGATCACTTCCTCCAGCAGACCGTCCTCTTCGCCGGCGCCGGCATCAAAGGCAACAAGTCCATCGGCCAAACCGATGCCCTCGGTGCCGCCACCATCGACCCCGGCTGGAGCCGTAACCGCGACGTCCGCCCCGAAGACGTCGAAGCCACCATCTATTCCGCTCTCGGCATCGATTGGACCACCATCCGCCGTGACGACCCCACCGGCCGCGGCTTCGATTACGTCCCTTTCGCCGCCGAACAGGACCTCTACGGACCCATCCACGAACTCTGGAATTAGGTAAACTTGTTTACCAACGCGAGCGTGGCGAAATTGGCAGACGCACCAGCCTTAGGAGCTGGCCTCCGCAAGGGGATGGGGGTTCAAGTCCCTCCGCTCGCACCAACGTGCCCATCATCACTCACCAGGGCCTCCCGGCCATGCTATGGGTATCCAATTGCACCCGGTAACTGCGAAAGGGAGACCTCATATGAAATTCACCAAAGTACTTTCCGCCGTTGCGTTCTGCACTGCCCTCGCCTTCGGCCAGGACAAAATGGACAAGATGGATCACAGCAAAATGGATCACGGCAAAATGAAGATGACCGCCGATTCCAAATTCGCCATGGAAGCCGCATCCGGCGGCATGACCGAAGTGGCCCTCGGCAAAATGGCTACGGAAAAAGGAACCAGCCAGGCCGTCAAAGATTTCGGCCAGAAAATGGTCGATGATCACGGCAAGGCGAACGACGAACTGAAGACCATCGCTTCTTCAAAGAACATGACGCTGCCGTCAGCCCCGAACGCCAAAGACCAGGCCATCATCGACAAAATGTCCAAAATGTCCGGCGCGGCCTTCGACAAAGCCTATGTTCATGACATGGTAATGGACCACAAGAACGACGTGATGGCCTTCACCAAAGAATCGAACACCGGCATGGATAGCGACATCAAAGGCTTCGCCGCTAAATGCCTGCCCACCCTGAAAGAGCATCGGAAGATGATCAACGATATAGCCGCGAAAAAGATTTAAGTTCCTCAATAACCCGCAGTTTGGAACGCCCGGTGCATGTACGATAATGCACCGGGCGTTTCTTTTGCCCCCAGGAGAATTTTGATGCTGAAGCTGTTCGGTCTTTTACTCGTGATGTTCTCCGCCACCGCCATGTTCGCCCAGGACGGCGTCCGCTGCTCCTCTAACGATGGCCGCCGCCATTATTGCGATATCGATACTTCGCGCGGCGTTCGCCTCACACAACAGATCAGCGGCTCCGCCTGCGTGCAAGGCTCCACCTGGGGTTACGATCGTCGTGGCGTGTGGGTCGATCGTGGCTGTCGCGCCGAATTCATCACCCGCCGCGGTGGCCAAGGCGGCTACTCCAACCCCGATTACGACCGTCGGCCTAACGAAGGCGGCTTCTTCCGCTCCGAATCCGTGCGCTGCTCCTCCGATGACGAGCGCCGCCACTATTGCAATATCGACGTCCGCGGCGGCGTCCGCCTCGTCAACCAGATCAGCGGAACGCCCTGCGTGCAAGGTTCCACCTGGGGCTACGATTCGAATGGTGTATGGGTCGATCATGGCTGCCGCGCCGAATTTTCCACGGGCGCCGGAGATCGCGTCAACGGCTATTACAACCAGGGCTATAACGGCGGCTCCGGCGGCACCGTCCGCTGCTCCTCTGACGATGGCGACCGTCACTATTGCGCCGCCAACACCGGCGCTGGTGTCACTCTCATCCGCCAGATCAGCGGTTCCCCCTGCGATCAAGGCCGCACCTGGGGCGTCGACCGCCAAGGGATCTGGGTTGATCGCGGCTGCCGCGCCGAATTCCAAATCGGCCAGTAAGAAATAATATAGTGATGCGCTTCAGCATCCTCTTTATTCTCCTCGCCGTCCGCGCCGCTGTTATCGCCCACGCCCAGGCCCCGCGCCCCATCTCGCTCTCCGACCTCGCTCGCTTCGAAGACGTGAACGATCCGCAAGTCTCCCCCGACGGCAAATGGATCGCCTATACCGTGGGCTCCGTCGACGTCCCCGGCGATAAGCGCAACACCGATATCTGGATGGTCAGTTGGGATGGCAGGGAAACCGTCAAGCTCACTCACACCATGGAAGCCGAATCCTCCCCTCGCTGGAGTCCCGATGGGCGCTACCTCTCCTTCCTCTCCAGCCGCCCCGGTGCCGCCAAAGGCAATCAGGTCTGGCTCCTCGATCGCCGCGGTGGCGAGGCCTACCAGCTTACCGATCTCAAGCAGAAAATCTCCGGCGCCGAATGGTCTCCCGATGGCAAACGTCTGCTCCTCACCATGCGTGAGAATGAAGATCCCGAGCCCGACCCCACCAAGCCAGCCTCCGCGCAACCGCCGCCCAAGCCCATCGTTCTCGATCGCTATCACTTCAAGCAGGATCAGGAAGGCTACCTCAGCGGCAAGGCCCGCGGCCGCATGTTCCTCTACGACATCGCTACCAAGAAGTTCGAGCCGCTCACCACGGACACGGCCTATGACGAAGAGAACGCCGCCTGGTCGCCCGATGGCTCGAAGATCGCCTTCGTCAGCAATCAGGATAAAGATTGGGACCGCAGCGCCAACACCGACGTCTTCGTCGTCGACGCTAAACCCAACCAGCAGCCACGCCGCCTCACCACGCACCCCGGCCGCGATGGAGGCCGCCTCAGTTGGAGTCCCGATAGTAAGTTCATCGCCTACACGCAGGGCAGCGACCCCAAGCTGGGCGCGTACAACATCAACCGCCTCGCCATCGTCCCTGCGGTCGGCGGCACCCCGCGCGTGCTCACCGAAAAGTTAGACCGCAACGTAGGAAGCCCGCAGTTCACCGAAGATGGCCGCTCCCTGGTCGCCCTCGTCTCCGATGACCGCTCCGAATATCCCGCCCGCGTCACGCTTGATGGCACAGTAGAGCGCATACTCGGCGGTGAGCGCGTCGTCATGCGCCAGAGCCGCGCCGCCGGCCACACTGCCGTCCTCGCCTCAACCGATTCCGCCGCTCCCGAACTCTTCGCGCTCGATGGCGGCACCCTGCGCCCCCTCACCGCCCACAACACCGCGCTCATGAAAGAACTGCAACTCGCCGTCACCGAAAATGTCGAGTTCAAAAGTAAAGACGGCACCGATGTTCATGGCCTGCTCACGCGCCCACTAAACGCGCAAGCGAACGTCAAGTTCCCCCTCCTCCTTCGCATCCACGGCGGCCCCAACGGTCAGGACGCGCACCAGTTCCAGTTCGAACGCCAATACTTCGCGGCCAACGGTTACGGCGTGCTCCAGGTGAATTACCGTGGAAGTTCCGGTCGCGGCGCAAAATACCAGGAGAGCATCTTTGCCGATTGGGGCAACAAGGAAGTGGCCGACCTTCTCGCAGGAGTCGATCACACCGTCGCCATCGGAGCCGCCGACCCCGACCGCCTCGGCATCGGCGGCTGGAGCTACGGCGGCATACTCACCGACTACACCATTGCCCAGGACACGCGCTTCAAAGCCGCCATCAGCGGAGCCGGCAGCGCCAATCAGATCTCCATGTACGGCACCGATCAGTACACCTTTCAATACGACAATGAAATCGGCGCGCCCTGGAAAAATCCGCAAGCCTGGATCGCCATCTCCTACCCCTTCTTCAAGGCAGACCGCATCAAGACCCCCACCCTCTTCATGGGCGGCGATAAAGACTTCAACGTACCCATCACCGGCGGCGAGCAGATGTACCAGGCTCTCCAGTCACTCAACATCCCCACTCAGTTAGTAATTTATCCCGGTCAGTTTCATAGCTTTACCCGCCCCAGCTTCATCAAGGACCGCTATGAGCGCTACCTCGCGTGGTATGACAAGTACATCAAGGCGGGTTCGCCGGCCTTATCCGCTGCACGGTGAATCGACATGCCCGAATGGCAACCGAGATCTTACAAACATTACAAATGGATAGTAGCGGACCCCGAGATGCTCGGCGGCGCCCTGGCCATTCGCGGTATCCGCCTTTCTGTGTCGCACATACTCGAATGCCTGGCAGTTGGGATGACTGCCGATGATATTAAAGACTCATTCGGATTTACTCTTACGCCCGAAATTCTTGCCGAAATTCTGTACGTAGCCGCCGAGTCGACCGACTCCCTTCATGTGCTGCTTGAGGTAAATCGTAATGGTGAATCGAACTATGCACAATGAATTTACCGCTATCGTGGAACGCGATGGCCCCTGGTTTATCGCATACTGCGCGGAAGTTCCTGGCGCCAATGGCCAGGGCGAAAGCAGAGATGCTTGCCTCGCAAATTTGCAAGCAGCAATCAGCCTCATTCTGGAACACAGAGCTATTCAATGAAGCGCGAAGCACTCCTGCGCCATGCCGCAAATTAAATCTTCCGGACCTTCCTGGGTAACGCGGACCATTCTTCTATTCCTGGCGCTCGTCTCGTGCCTCGCCGCCGATCCCCTCACACTCTGGTACACCCAACCCGCGGCCACGTGGAATGAAGCGCTCCCGCTCGGCAACGGCCGCCTCGGCGCAATGGTCTTCGGCGACCCCGCCCATGAACACCTCCAGCTCAACGAAAGTGGCATGTGGGCCGGCCGTCTCCTCGACCGCAACAATCCCGCAGCGCTCCAAACCCTTCCCGAAATCCGCAAGCTGCTCTTCGCCGGCAAGCCACACGAAGCCGAGCTGCTCGCCGACCGCACCATGATCGGCATCCCGCGCCGTCTCCCCCAATACCAGACCCTCGGCGACCTTCACATCGACTTCCCCTCTACCGGACCCGTCACCAACTACCGCCGCGAACTCGATCTCTCAAGAGCCATCGCCACTGTCACCTACATCGCGAATGGCGTCACCTTCAAGCGCGAATATTTCAGCAGCGCGCCTGACCGGATGATCGTCATGCGCCTCACCGCCGATCGTCCCGCGCAACTCACCTTCACCGCCACGCTCACGCGCGAACGCGATAGCCAGCTCAAGCCGCTCGGTCCCGATAGCATCATGATGATTGGCCAAGCCATCGCGCATGACGGTCGCCATGCCGAATGGGAGAAGGAAGGCGGCACCCGGTTCGTGGCCGCGCTGCAGGCCATCCCCGAGGGTGGCCAGGTCAAAGTGGAAGACGGCCACATTACCGTCACTCATGCCAACGCGGTAACAATCCTATTCGACGCGAACTCAGGCAAAGTAGCCGCGTTCGCCACCATCCCCGCCGCGATCGTGAACGGTTCCAAATCCTACCCAACACTTCGCGCGGCCCACATCGCCGATCACCAGCGCCTCTTCCATCGCGTCGATCTTTCCTTCAATGCTCCCGCTTCACCACTCCCCACCGATGAGCGCCTGAACCGCGTCAAAGCCGGTGCCACGGATCTCGGCCTCGAAGAGCTTTACTTCCAGTTCGGCCGCTATCTGCTCATCGCCGCAAGCCGCCCCGGCGGCCTTCCCGCAACGCTGCAAGGCTTGTGGAACGACCGCCTCACGCCCGCCTGGGACAGCAAGTACACCATCAACATCAACACCGAGATGAACTACTGGCCCGCCGAAAACACTAACCTCTCGGAGTTGCATCTGCCCCTCTTCGATCTGCTGGAGCGCATGCGCGTCTCCGGCCGCCGCACCGCCAAATCCACTTACGGCGCGGCCGGTTTCGTCGCGCATCACAACACCGATATGTGGACCCACACGGAGCCGCTCGATGGCGTCGGTTGGGGCATCTGGCCCATGGGCGCGGCCTGGCTCAGCCTCCACATGTGGGACCACTATGACTTCACGCGCGATCAGGCTTTCCTCAAAGACCGCGCTTATCCCGTCATGAAGGAAGCCGCTGAGTTCCTGCTCGATTACCTCACCGATGATGGTGCCGGCCACCTCGTCACGGGCCCTTCCATCTCTCCTGAAAATGCGTTCAAGCTCCCCGATGGCACCAGTGCCACGCTCGCCATGGGTCCGTACATGGATACCGAAATCACGCGCGACCTTTTCACCCGCGTCATCGATTCCTCCACCATCTTGAACCTCGACCCGCTCTTCCGCGCCAAGCTCTTTGCCGCCCGCTCGAAGCTCATGCCCTTCAAGACCGGCAAGTACGGGCAGCTTCAGGAATGGCTCGAAGATTACGACGAACAGGAACCCGCTCATCGCCACGTGTCCCACTTGTACGCGGTCTATCCTTCGAACCAGATCGGCGTCCATACCTCGCCGGAACTGGCCCGCGCCGCGCGTGTCTCACTCGAGCGCCGCTTGAACGCGGGTGGTGCCCGCACCGGCTGGTCGCGCGCCTGGGTCATCAATCTGTGGGCGCGCTTCCTCGAAGGCGATCAGGCTCACGAAAATATCCTGGCTCTCTTCCGCCAATCCACGCTTCCCAATCTCTTCGATACCCATCCGCCGTTCCAGATTGATGGCAATTTCGGCGGCACCAGCGGCATCGCGGAAATGCTCCTGCAATCGCACGATGGCGAACTCTCGCTTCTCCCCGCTCTGCCCAAAGCCTGGCCCGCGGGTCACGTCACCGGCTTTCGCGCGCGCGGCAACATGGAAGTGGACCTCGCCTGGAACAACGGCAAACTCACGCAAGCCACCGCCCATCCGCACACCACACTCACCATGCGGCTGCGCCTTCCCGGCCAGCAGCCCAAACCGCTTCAACTCATCGCCGGTCAGCAGGCGCAACTCCTGCCATGAATACAATGAACCTAATGGTTCAAATTCGCCGCGCGCTACTAAGTGTTACCGACAAAACCGGCCTCGTCGAATTCGCACGAGGCCTGGTTCGCCATCACGTGGAACTGATCTCCACCGGCGGCACCGCACGCCTGCTTCGTGAAAACGATATTCCGGTTCGCGACGCCTCAGAGTTGACCGGCTTCCCGGAGATGCTGGACGGTCGCGTGAAGACCATGCACCCGCATATCACCGGCGCTATCCTCGCCATCCGCGCGAACGCCGAACACATGGCCGCCCTCGCGCGCCACGGCATCGCGCCCATTGACATGGTCGTCGTGAATCTCTATGACTTCGCCTCTGTCGGGAAGGACAAAAATGCTCTTCTCGAAGACCTGATCGAGCACATCGATATCGGCGGACCCACCATGATCCGCTCGGCCGCCAAGAACTATCAGGATGTCGCTGTTGTGACCACGCCTGCCGATTACGAACGCGTGTTGAGTGAGATGCCATCGCTATCGCCGGGCCTGCTCTGGGACCTCGCCGTGAAGGCATTCCACACCACCGCCGAATACGATGCCGCAATCTTTGACCGCTTGAGTTCAGGCGATGCACAGCACGTTGAAAATCGTTTCGGTCCCAAACGATTCGATCTTCGCTACGGAGAAAATCCGCATCAACAAGCGGCGCTCTACGGTTCCTCAACGCACGGCATCGCGGGCGCGGAGCAGTTGCACGGCAAGGAACTGTCCTACAACAATCTGGTCGATCTCGATGCCGCCTGGCAGTTAGTCTCGGAGTTCGAAGGCCCCGCAACCGCCATCGTGAAACACACCAATCCATGCGGGTGCGCCGAACAGGCCACCCTCGCCAAAAGCTATAGCCTGGCCCTCGAATGCGATCCCGTCTCCGCGTTCGGGGGCGTCATCGGTTTCAACCGGACCGTGGATGCGGAGACTGCCGAAGCCGTCGCCAAGCTATTCGCCGAAGCCGTGGCCGCGCCGGATTACGATGCCGATGCGCTCGCAATCTTGAAGGCGAAAAAAAATCTGCGGCTCATCAAAGTCCAGTCGCGGCCCGATGCCACCGTGGTGCGCAGCATCGAAGGCGGCTTCCTTGTCCAGACCGCGGACCGGCATCGTCTCGCCCCTCGTTCGGCGAAAGTTGTCACCGCGCGTGAACCGTCCGGCCCCGAATGGGATGCGCTGGAGTTCGCCTGGAAAGTGGTGAAGCACGTGAAATCGAATGCGATTGTCTACGCGCGCCCAGGTCAGGTGGTCGGCGTCGGCGCGGGACAGATGAGCCGCGTCGATTCGGTCAGGATCGGTGCTTCGCGTGCTCACGTACCATTGGCTGGCTCCGTCGTAGCGTCGGATGCCTTCTTTCCCTTTCCGGATGGTCTCGAAGAAGCCGTTGGCAATGGTGCCACCGCGGTGATTCAACCCGGTGGATCGGTGAAAGATCACGAGGTGATCGTGGCCGCGGACCGGCTTGGAGTCGCCATGGTTTTCACGGGAATCCGTCATTTTCGCCATTGAAGGCCATTAGACTGAGAGCAGCATAGTGCAATTCTGGAAACGCACGGAAGTACTCTCCCTTGTCATCGCAACAATCGTTTTAGCCTTGACGACGGCGGCTTCGCTGCGGGACTGGCAAAGTACCCGCGCGGACCGCCTGAAAGACCAACAATCGCGTGTGGAGCTGACAAGCATCACCGCGCTGCTGTCTTCGCTGAAAGACGCTGAAACCGGACAGCGCGGCTACCTGCTCACCAGGAGCCCGAAGTACCTGACTCCTTACCGGGATGCCAAAGATCTGATCCCGACGGAAGTGGATCGCTTACGAAGCGTGCTTCCCGCCGGGCCGGATTCGGAGCGGCTGTTCCGTCTTGTGGCCAGTAAGATGGACGAACTTCAGCAGACCATCGAACTGCATGACCGCGTGTCCGTTCAAGCCGCTCTCGCAGTCGTCATGACGGATAAGGGCAAGCAGGATATGGATGCGCTCCGGGCCCTGGCTGATAAGTTCAGCGCGGCGGAATACGCCAAGCTGGCGGCGAACTCCGAAGACGCGCAAAATCGCGCCACGCGCACAGCCGCCATCGAGTTCATTGGCGGTGCCGTGATGCTGGCTCTGCTGTTGCTCTCGGCGATCACGATACACCGCAACACCGCGCGGCGCGAACAACTCATCGGTCTTCTGAAGGACGATGATATGCGCTTGCGCGATCTCGGCCGCCAGGCAAAGGATGCCGAAGCGCGCATGCGCGCTGTTCTGGAAAGTATCGCCGATGGCTTCATTTCTCTGGACGGCAATTGGTCCATCACGTACCTCAACAGCGCCGGGGAGCGCATTCTGGGGCGCGGCAAAGAACTGGTTCTGGAAAGGAATTTTCAGCAGCAGTTCCCGGATGACTTCACGCCGGAGCTTGAGGCGCGCCTTCGCGAAGTGGTCTCCCGCCAGACGCCGCTCACCTTCGAGATGTTTTCCGAAAACCGCAATGCATGGTGGGAGCAAAGTATCTATCCGGCCAAAGACGATGGGCTGACCATTTACTTTCGCGATATCACCGAACGCAAAAAGTTGGATGAGCGCAGCCGGCACAGCCAAAAGCTGGAAAGCCTGGGCGTGCTGGCCGGTGGAATCGCGCACGATTTCAACAACCTGCTCACCGCCATTCTGGGCGGCGCAAGCTTGTTGCAAGATGATCTGCCCGCCGGGTCAGAGCAGGCCGCCCACCTGCAAATTGTTCTGAATGCCAGTGAGCGCGCCGCGCAGCTCACCAGGCAGATGCTGGCCTATTCCGGCCGCGGCAGGTTCGTCATTGAACAGTTGGATTTAGCCAGGCAGGTTCGTGAAATCACGGCTCTGCTGGAATCGTCCGTCACTCGCGATGTGGAACTGGTTCTGCACCTTGGAACGGAAGGCATCCTGATCGATGCCGACGCAGGGCAGATCCAGCAGCTTGTGATGAACCTGGTCATCAATGGCGCAGAGGCGATTGGGAACGGTCCTGGGCGCGTTGTAGTCTCGACGCGCCTCGAAGAGTTGGACGCCGAGTATGTGCGCGACAACATGGCCGGCGATAGCATCCTGCCGGGTTCCTACGTCCTGCTTGAAGTGCACGACACCGGTCAGGGGATGGACGCGCCAACACTGAGCCGGATCTTCGATCCGTTTTTCACGACGAAGTTTACAGGGCGCGGCTTGGGTCTGGCGGCGGTGCTTGGGATCGTGCGCGGCCACCGAGGTGCCATCAACGTCTACAGCCATCCGGGCCAAGGGACCACGTTCAAGGTGTTTTTCCCGGTCTCGACGGAGCAGCGCCTCGCGCCAGTGAAGCAAGCGGCGCCGGTGAATTTGCACGGTACCGAAACCGTGCTCATTGTGGACGATGAGGAAACGGTGCAGCGCATGGCGACTGCCGCTCTCATCAAATACGGCTACAAGATTATGCAGGCGCGCAACGGCCAGCAAGCGGTGGAGGCGTTCAAACGAGACCCGGACGCGGTGGCATTGGTGCTGCTCGATATGACCATGCCGGTCATGAGCGGTGAAGAGACGTTGAAGCAGTTGAAGAGCCTGCGTGAGAACGTGCTGGTGATCGCCTCTAGCGGTTACAACGAAATTGAAGCGCTGCGCCGCTTCGGCCAGGGCGTAGGCGGCTTTTTGCAGAAGCCTTACCGCGCAGCGCAGTTGGTGGAGAAAGTTCGCAATGCGCTCACCTCGCGAAATTCCGAGTAATATAGCAATTCATGAAGAAAACGTTCTACGGGTGGTGGATTGTCTTCGCGGCATTTTGTACCTTCGGCTTTTCAGTCGGCATCCCGTATTACAACGCGCCTTTTTTCTTCGATTACTACAAGCGCGATTTCGGATGGCCCACGCACGACGTAACGCTTGGCTTCCCTCTGGCGGCTCTGCTGACCCTATGGGTGGGGCCGATGTTGATTCCGCGCTTCAGTCAACGCAAGCTCATCATCGCGGGCACCGGGTTGACGTTTCTCGCGTTCCTGGGCTTCAGCAGGATGACGGGCAACATCGCCGTCTACTACGCGCTCTACTTTCTTTACACGGTGGGCTATCTGCTCAGCGGCCCCATTCCGCACCAGGTCATCATTTCGCACTGGTTCAAGAAGAATCGCGGCACCGCGATGGGCATTGTGTATGTCGGTGTCGGGGTCTTCGGCGCGCTTGGCACGCAGATGGTGAAGTGGCTCACCAACGCTTACGATTACCGCACCGCGCTGCTGGCCATCGGCGTTTTGATGTTTCTTGCGTGGCCGATCGCGCTGTTCATCTTGAAAGACAGGCCAGAGCAGATGGGCCTTTATCCGGATGGGGCCTCGACGCCGCCCGCGCAATCGGCTGTCGAAGCCAGAAGCCTTCGCTACCTGACGCGCCAGGGCACGTTCTGGCTCTTGCTGCTCGGTTCCATCTGCTCCATCGGCGCGATCGGGTCCATCAACTTTCATATGAAGCTGGTCTTCAAAGATCAGGGCTTCGTGGACCAGACGGGCTTGAACAATGTATGGTCAACCGCGCAGTTCTGGATTCTGATTTCGAGCATCGCGGGGCGCCTGCTGATCGGCAAGTTATCCGACATGTTCCCCATGAAGTATGTGATGACCGCGACTTACTTCGTGGTGGCCGGCGCGATTCCGCTGCTGTTCACGGTCAAGCCGGGAGACACGACGATGACTTACGTGTTCGCGGTGATCTTCGGGTTCGCCATGGGAGCGGATTATATGCTGATCCCCTTGATGGCCGCCAAGCAGTTCGGTGTGAACTCGCTGGCTCGCGCGATGGCGGTGATTCTGCCCGTGAACACCATCGGCCAGACCTGGATTCCACAAGGCGTCAGTTACCTTCGCGAGAATTTCGGCAACTACACAGCCGCCATGGGCGTGGTGCTGGCGATTGCGATGCTCGGCGCAATCGCCATCGCGCTGCTTCCGAAGGAAGGCGCGGAAGGTTAGCCGGGCTTCGCCCGGTGCTCTAATTTTACACTACCTCTTTCAACCATTCCGGCCGCTTGAGCACTTCTCGGGGCTTGGAGCCGTCCGGAGGGCCGATGATGCCGTCGCGATGCATCATGTCCAGAATGCGCGCGGCCCTTCCGTAGCCCAGGCGCAGGCGGCGCTGCAGCGTTGACGTTGAGGCCTTACCCATTTCGAGAATCACTCGCAGCGCTTCTTCGTACATGGGGTCCTGTTC
>JBBROT010000026.1:0-17112 GCA_038229155.1 Bryobacterales bacterium
CACATGGTGACAGAGGAACGATACAGATTGGTGCGTTGAAACGTGGTGGCCAGAATCAGGTAAGAGCAGAAGATGCCGGCGAGGACACCGCAAAGGTAGATCGCGATGTGGGCTGGTGTCAGAAAAGAATCGCGGCCGATGGAGCGGTGCCAGGAGATATCCCACTCCACGCCTACCACCGCTGATGTGACCGAAAGCGCTGCCAGCCAGCAGTACCACGGGACCGCGGTTAACTCTTGCGTTGAATCGATGGGGCGGGATAAATCGCGCGCGGGAAAAGTAACACTCGCCATAAATGGGATACCACCCTTCAGTATAGGATCACTAGCGCGACGTGCTCATCCCCTGCTATTGCTTAGGTGCTCACCTGAGGGAGCTACTGTATGAAGCGCATTGTCGCTGGTCTTCTTTTGCTCTTGCCTCTGCTTCAGGCAAGAGAGCCGGGCGGCCGTGCCCAGTATGTGGGTGGAACGAATGGCGAACTGCGCGTGAAAGCCGAAGGGATGCTGCAAACCACTGACGCGGCGGAGATGCGTTTCGCCACGAAGCAGCTCTCCGTGCATGTGCCTTACGAAAATATCACCAACATTGAATACGGCCAGAAGGTAAGCAGACGTTATCTGGAAGCACTGCTGATTTCGCCGATTCTGTTGCTGGCGAAACGGCGGGTTCACTTTCTGACGGTTGGGTATACCGACACCGACGGCAAGCAGCAGGCCATGGTGTTCCAGTTGAACCACGGCGATATACGCGTGGTGCTGGTGGGTCTCGAAGCGCGCACCGGCCGCAAGGTGGAGTATCAGGATGAGGAAGCCCGGAAGGCGGGCAATGGATGAGGCGCGCGCTGGCGGCTTTGCTGTTGGCGGCTTCGGTGAATCCGGTGCTGGCAATCGAGCGGGCTGAGACCGATGCCACTATCCTGACGATGCGGCGCGTGTATGTAGAGCCGTTAGGCGGGGGAGAGACAGCGGCGCAGCTTCGGGACATGCTGATCGCCGCGCTGCACGCGACGCACCTGGTACAGATCACGGAGAAGGAAGAGCGCGCGGACGTGGTGCTCAAGGGTTCCGGCGAAGATCTGGTGTTTACGGAAGACCACTCCTCCACCGACAACCTGAACATTCACACCAACTCGAGCGAAAGCGGGACAACCAGCAAGGGCTATAACAGCAAAGGCATCAGCGCGGGCGAGAACGAATCGAGCCATGTTTCGGAGCGCAAGCATGAATCGTCGGCGGCGGTGCGGATGGTGAATCGGGATGGCGATGTGATCTGGTCTGCAACGAAAGAGAGCCAGGGCGGAAAGTTTCGCGGGGCCAGCGCCGATGTGGCGGATAAATTGGTGAAGCAGTTACTTCAGGATATGGAGCGCGCGCGATCCTCGGCGGCTAAGCAGGCGGCGAAGCCGGTCTTGTAGCTGGGGTAGCGAAGCGGCAACCCCAGGAGCTTGCGAATGGCTGAACCATCGACGCGCCGATCGGCACGGCGTGTTTCTCCGAGAGCTTCAGAAGGAGCGGAAAGCGGCATGGCCAAACCTAACAACATTGTGCAGAATTGTGCAGCTTCAAGAGAAGTACACGGCTCTGCATCGGCCACGGGGTAAGCGCCCTCCAGAGTGGATAGCATCGCGGCATGGCAGTGGGCAGCAAGATCGTCCACATGAATGCGGCTGACGTAGTTCGTTGGGTTCTCGGGCAGATGGAAAGTGCCGGCGCGGAGCGATGCGTGAATGCCCCGGTGCGGGCCGTATATGGCGGCGGGGCGCAAGATGGTGCTGGACCAGGGGCCACTCTGGATCGCCTCTTCAGCCATAACGCGTAGACGCTCACGCTCGGTGCGCGGCGCGGGAGTTGTAGTTTCGTTGACGAACCTGTTCTGGCCGTATACCCCGGTCGTGGATACATATACGATTCGGGCGGGTGGATTGTGTCGAAGCGTTTGTACCAAGGAAGGAGTTATTTCTTTGAGACCATGCTCGGTAGGCAGTGTGGGAATCGAATGGAGGATGACCGTCTTGGCATCGATCAGCGGAAGAATCCGCCATGGATCGTCCACTTCGGCATCGAACCGCTGCGAGCCTGACGCATCGCGATTGGTCCACTGAACGGGTTGGTTCCCGCTTACGAAAAGCTTGACGACACGCAGGCCGGTATAGCCAGCGCCTAAAATGAGAAAATTCTTCAATCGCTACTAGATTTTCTCGCCGGAGGAATTGTACAGCGTCGATTCGCCCTTCCGCCAGCTTGCCGAACCCAGAAAAATCGCCAGTGCGGCCCCGATGCTCAAGCCCATCAGCAGGCGTCCCGCGCTGCCGTTATCGGTAGACTGGGCCGTGGCGTAAACGCGCTTGCCGGTCCGGGCACGGCCATAAGGCGCGCGCGCGGCATCCAGATTGACATGCTCTTTCGCGATAGCCGTTAAGCGCGTATCCATTTCGTGCTCTTCTTTCAGCGAAGCCGCAAGCAACTCGGCCGCCTCTTGATAGCCGAGCAGTTCCGCGTGGGTGTGCACCGCGCCATAGCTGGCGATTTCGTAGTGCTCCACTTTCTGTGCTGTCGAAAGCAGCGCCGCGTCCCGCACCATCTCATCGCTCTCTTTCGAATGAATCAGTTCGGAACCCTGATCGATGGCACCGGTGACTGGGTACGATTTCAATTTGACCGGCTCTTCGCCCAGCATTTTAAAAATCCGCTCCAAGCGCTCGATCTGGTCCTTCGTTTCCGCTTTATGTTCGGTGAGCGCCTGACGCAGAATGGGTTGCGCCGCGGCTTTGATCATTTTCGGCAGCGCTTTCAAAATCTGCTGCTCAGAACCGTACAACTCACTCAGCTCGCGGACAAACAAGTCTTCCAGTGCGTTCAGCTTCATAACGCGCTAAATAGGCAATTCAGCTTCCAACCGAGTGCAGTAAGCTGAAATTTGAAGGAGCGCGCGAAAAATGGCGGATGCGGTTGACGGAGTAGCGGAGACGAACAAGGAAGCGAAGAACACAAAAGACGAGGTGGCGCTGGAGATGATGAAGTTCATCGCCGTGACCACCGGCTATGGCAAAGGTGCCACCAGCGCGGCCGGGTTCTCAGGCAAGCCGTCACGCACGTCGGAGGAGTATGCCGAATCGCTTCTGCAGCTATTCGAGCGCTGCAAGGCGGTAATCGTTAAATCGTAAATCGGAGCGGGGACCGCATCAGCGGCCCAGAGCGGTCCCCACGTCGAAATTACTTTTTGGTTTTGGCGGCTGTCTTCTTGGCCGCGGCCTTCTTGGGAGCCGCCTTCTTCGCAGCCGGCTTGCCAACGGTCTTCTTCGCGACCGCTTTCTTTACCGCAGCCTTTTTCACCGGGGCCTTCACAGCGGCTTTTTTAGGAGCGGCCTTCTTGGGAGCAGCCTTCTTAGGGGCAGTGGTTTTCTTGGTGGCAGTCTTCATAGGCGTTTTTTTCACCGGCTTGTTCTTTACCGCGGATTGTTTGGATGCAGCTTTCTTGGTGGAGACAGACTTCTTAGGCGCGACCGCTTTTTGGGGAGTTGCCTTTTTGGGAGCGACCGTCTTGGGAGCGGCTTTTTTAGGACCGGCTTTTTTGCTGGCCGTTTTCTTTACCGCTGGTGTGTTGCGCGAAGGTGCCGCACTGCTGAAAGACGCGCTGCTGGCGGATTTCACCGCCGCCTTCTTCACGACTTTCTTCGCGGCTTTCTTTGCGACTGGTGGCATCGGTGCGGAGGGTTCGCCCTCGTCCTCATGGGAGACGACCGGCTCTTCGATGGGCACGGGCTTCTCGCTCTCCGGTTCTTTTATGGGAGCGGGTTTGCCGGGCGTTCCATGTTTCGCGGGATGGGCGGGGCGGGTTGAATCTTCTTCGTCATCATCCTCCTCGTCATCGTTATACTCATCCAGCTTGGTACCGCCTTCGGCTTCTTCGTCGTACTCGCGGAAGTCATCGATCTCTTCTTCATCCCGAGCGGCGAGAAATAATGTTTCGAACATTTTCATCTCCTTCTGTTTTAGAGCCGAACAACCATAGCATACTCCTTATCTGAATAAATTGTGAATAAAAATAAAAAGCAGCGAGTGGTTTTTGGGTGCGAAGCAAAAAAATGCGGGCTCCGGAGAGCCCGCGATAAACGACAACAGGAGAAAAGAATCCGTTTAGCGGCGCGCGATGAGAGCGGACGTTTTGTGATGCATCGCGGTGCGGCTTGTTGCCTTGGCATGAAGTATGCGGCGGCCCGCAATGCGACGGGGACCCGCGTAAATAGCACGCGCACGCTTGATGGATTTGCGGCCGTGCGTTGCAACGGAGGCAACCTGCAGCATGCTCGCGGGAATCAGAAGACGGTCACCGGCAGCGGGCTCTTGAGCAAGCAGACTGTTCGCTTCCGCAATGCGTCCGCTGGATGAACCATAGCGCTTTGCGATCGCGGCGAGCGTATCCCCGGATTCCACACGATGCATGCGCCACGAAGCACGCTGCACAGCGGGGACGCGATCAAGAGAAGCGGAGAGCGTGGACCCTGTGCCCTTCGGAACACGCACCGAGTAACCCTGCGGAGCAACGTTGCGAAGCAGCGCGGGATTCAGAGCGGCAAGCTGCGATACGGGCGTATCGGTCAGATCGCCCACCAGTGCCAGATGCGTGGGCGCGGTCATGTCTACAGAATCGTATTCAAGCGGCGATTCGGGCACCACATCGGTAAGGCCGTACTCCGCGGCATTTTTGGTCATGATGGTCATGGCCAGAATGATGGGCACATAGTTGGTGGTTTCAGTGGGGATGGCGTGTCGAGCGCGAAGCTCCCAAAAATCGGCATAGCCGGTGCGAGCCACTGCTTTTTCAATGTTGCCCGGACCGCAATTGTAAGCCGCGATGGCAAGGTACCAATCGCCGAATTCGGTGTAGAGATCGTGCAAGTGGCGAGCGGCGGCGCGAGTCGCTTTCTCAGGATCGAGGCGCTCGTCCATGAACGCGGTTTGATTCAGGCCGTATTGCTGTCCGCGAAACTTCACGAACTGCCACATGCCGGTGGCGGCCATATTCGAAACAGCGCGAGGCAGGAAGCCGGATTCGGCCTGCGCCAAATGAATCAACTCTTGCGGAACGCCTTCTTCCGCCAACACGCGCGAAATCATCGGGCGATATTTTCCAGCGCGTTCAAGGCCGGCCACGATAGTCCGGTGTCCTCGCCCTGAGAAATAATTGATGTAGCCCAGCACGGCATCGTTGGTGGTGAGAGGGAGTTGCGAGGCGGTGGCCGATAGCTCGGTCTGCACCTTACTCTTGAGCTTGGGGTCCACCGGGAAAGTCATCTGAAGCAGATCTTCCAAAGGCGCCTTTTCGAATTGCGGCTCATCGGAAGAGGGGGCGGCGGACCCGAGTCCGGCCAGATCCAGCCGATGGATGGCCTCCACCAGACGCTCCAGCTTGTCTTCATAAAGCGCGCGGTCCGAAGGATTGTCCGAAGCTTGCAGCATCAGATCGATCGACGCGTCGAACTCGGCGCGGGCCCTATCGGAATCTTTCACCTGATAAAATTTGCGCCCATCGCGAAACTTCTCCTCGGCGCGTTGAATCAATAGATCGGAAGCAGTGGGATGGAACGGTTGAGAAGCCTTACCATCTGTTTTCGAAACGTTTTCGAGGTACGTGGCTTCGCTGATGTCCGATACGCCGGAGTTGCTGACGTCGTTATCTGAAAGAAGAGAAAGAGATTGAGAAGGAACGGTTTGGAAGGAAAGTTGCTGAGAATAAAGTAAAGACTGCGGAATTAAGAGACAGAAAGCAAGAAAACAAGCTAGCGGAAGTCTGAATAAGGCCATCCAAAGTCCTTGAATTAGGGTCGCAGACGCGGTGCGTCGGCTCAGTGCGCTCGCAAGTACACCACTAAACTACCAAATTTCATAGATTCAGTCAACGCTTTGTAACCCGTTTTATGTGTCTTTCCGGTATACACTTGGGGCACGTGGACACAAAGAGCCGGAAGGGAACAATCCCCTCCGGCTTTTTCGTTTTTGACCGGCGCTAGACGACCTTTACAAAGATGATGACGATCACGTAGAGCGCCAGGGATTCGATCAGCACCAGACCGAGGATAAGCGCACCGCGGATTGCGGCGGCGGCTCCCGGATTCCGCGCCATTCCTTCGGTCGCGCTGCCGATTGCGCGGCCCATGCCCAGACCGCAGCCGGCGGCGGCAATTGCCATCGAGAAGCCGGACGAGATGGCAATCCAGTTCGTGCCTCCGTTGTTGGTGCCAGCGGCACCGGTCCCTTGCGCGAAGATCGGCATGGCGCACAGAAGAATGGCCAGCACGACGAACATCAGTTTCCAATTCATGATTTGTGTTGCTCCTTAGTTGAGTAAGATTCGACTCCTGGAGGTGGTTGCCTTCGAGCCGGGGGGCCCGGGGCCTCACGCGGGAGACGGCGATTAGGCCGGATAAAAAGTGTTTAGTGCGCCTCTTCGTGAGCGACGGCGCTGCCCACGTAAACCATGGTCAAGAGGGCGAAAATATAAGCTTGTAAAAAGCCCACGAAGACGTGCAGGCCCATAAAAACGGCGGGCGCGATGAGATAAGTAAGGCTTAGGAAGACGATGGTGACCTTTTCGCCGGCGAACATGTTGGCGAAGAGACGGATGGTCAGCGACAAAGGACGCGCCAGATGGCTGATGATTTCGATGGGAATCATCAGCGGGGCCAGATAGATGCTGGGTCCCGCGAAATGCGCGGCGTACTTGCCGGCACCGTTCGCGCGAATGCCCATCCAGTTGTAATAAAGGAAAACGATCATCGCGCAACCCGCCGGGACATAGGGCACCTGGGTTGGCGATTCGAAACCCGGTATGGTGCCGATCAGGTTTGAGAAAAGAATAAAGATAAACAGGGTTCCGAACAAAGGCAGGTAGGCCGGCCCGTCATGACCGATGTTGTCTTCCGCGGTGCCGCGCAGGAACGAATACACTTCCTCGAAGACATGCTGCAACTTCGAAGGGCGCTCGACGGAAAGGCGCGCGCGAATGAATGCGAAGAGCACGATGATAATCAGAGCCACCAGGAGTTGCATGACGATGAAGTTAGCCCAGGGCCGCTCCGGGTTTTCCGCATGAATCCGGAATAGCCCAAGGATGCTGTTGCCAACTCCAGACAGGTGGTCGTTAAACAGGCGGGTCAGCCAGATTTCGTGTTCTTCCATAAGTCAGTTCAAAAATAGCTTCCAGCACCACCGCGCCTACTGATAGAAAGAGTCCGAAGCAGGCGGCCGGGAGGCTGATTTTCGTAAACTTCAGGATAACAAACGCGCCCGCCACCAGGAGAATGAAGCGAAAAAGAGTCCAGGCAATTGCGCCCGGTAAACCGGTGGAGTCCAGAGTTCCCAGCAGGTTTACGAAGGCGCGAAGCTTGCGGAAGTTCCACCAGGAGGCCAGCGCGCCAAGGGCGAAACCGCTTGCTCCGGGCCACCCGGAGTAAACTCCGAAGCCCATGGTTCCGGCGCACGCGAGCAGCGCCAGAAACCAGTGCAAGCGCCGGATCACGGTTCCCGCGATTCGCGCACCGCTTCCACCATGCCCGCCACAATGCCGAGCAGAAGAAACACATATTGCAGAAAGGCGGTGTGGAAGAGCTTGTCCAGCCCGTAACCCATCCCCCAGCCCACCAGCGCGGAAACGGGGAGCAGAAAGGCAAGGCCTGTGTACCGGCTGAAACCGCCATCGTCCGGCGTCTTAGGCATGGGCCCGCCCGCTCTGAACAGCGGCTGCGCATTCGGCGACCAGGATTCCCATCTTCGGATGCGATGGTTCGAAGCTGACCGGAAAGCCCAATTCGCGAAGAGCTTCCGATGTCGTGGGCCCTATGGAAGCAAGAAACATGCCCCGCAGCTTCTCGCGAACCGCTTCTTCCACCCCGAGTTCGGCGGAAATCTGCAACAGATGCGGCAATTGGATGGAAGTGGTGAAGAGCGCGACATCGAAGCCGCCAGCCGCCACTCGCGCCGCCGCTTCGCGAAGGGGGCCGGTATCTTCCGGCAGCTCCCACCGGTACACCGGCACCGGCTGGACCGAGCATCCCAAAGCCCGCAAGCCGTCCAGCAGTTCCGGGCTGGTGCGGCCATATTCCTGCACGGCAATGCGGCGTTCGGGGCGGCTTGCCATCACCGCCAGAATCTCCTTCCAGGTGTTGGGCTCGGGAATCAGAATGGCACCTGGAATATTCCATTCGCGCAGCACAGTCATGGGCTTCGGGCCGCGGGCGACCACAGTCAGGTTCCGCAGCGCTTCCTGAAAACGGTGCGGATCGAAGCGTGTTGCCAGCACCTGATCCAGGTAGCGCGTCCCCACGCCAGTCAGAAGGATGACCGCGTCGAACTCGCCCGCAAACAGACGGTCAGCGAATGCGAACGCCTCCGCATTGCGCTCTACCGGCACTTCCCGCATGGAGGGCGCGACGAAGGCCTGACCGCCCTGCTTGCCGATTAAAGTAGCCATTTCAGTGGCGCGGCGGCTTTCGAGCGAGAGAACGCGCAGACCGTCGAATGGCATAGCTCGATTATATTGCCGGGCGTGCCGGCAGATTCGCCGCGACAATCTGCGCGATATCGAGCATTTCAATGGGCCGATCCGTCACCGTGACGAGCGCGTCCTCAAACATGCTTCGGCAAAAGGGGCAAGCGGCGGCAACTGTATCGGCACCGGTCCCGGCAAGCTCCTTCACGCGGTTCACGTTTACGCGCTCGCCATTCTCTTCGCCCAGGAACATCATGCCGCCGCCGGCCCCACAGCAGAAAGACTTTTCGCGCGTGCGCGGCGGCTCAATCAGGTTCAGGCCCAAGAGCGAGCGCGGCTCGTCGTAAACGCCACGATAGCGGCCCAGATAGCAGGGGTCGTGATAGACGATCTTGCCTTCCGGTTTCGGCAGGCGATCGGCGAACCGGGCTAGCAGTTCGGTATGGTGCTCAATGGCAAAAGTGGTGCCAGCTTCAGACCAGTCTGTCCCGATGGTGCGCACGCAATGAGGGCAGATGGAGACCATTTTGTGCTGCGGGGTCACACCGGCGGACTGCAAGGTTTCGATCCCACTTTCGGCCAATTGACCGAAGAGAAGATCGTTGCCCAGGCGGCGCGCGGGGTCGCCATTGCATCGTTCCTTTTTGAGCACGCCGAACGTGATGCCCAGATGATTCAGCACGCTCGCCAGCGCCTGCACGGTTTCTCTCCCGCGCGGATCGTAGGCCCCCATGCAGCCCAGCCACAGGCAATACTCCTGGGTCCCGTCCCAGAGGGGCAGCGCCGCCCGTTCCAGAAACTTGGTGCGTTCAGCGGCGGCGAACCCGAGTGAGTTTCCATTCTTTTCGAGCGTCAGGAAAAGTTTAGTGCCGTACGGATCTTCCCATTCGCCGGTATTGACGCGGCCGCGGCGCAGACCGATGATCGCGGGCAGATGCTGAATGCCCACCGGGCAGGATTCCTCGCAACCGCCGCACGTGGTGCATTGAAAAATGGCTTCTTCACTAATGTGCGTGCCGACCATCGGCTCTGTCGGAGTGCCCTCGCGCAGATAGTCGCGAATGCCCAGAATGATCTGCTTCGGGTTCAATACCTTGCCTGTGTTGAACGCGGGGCATTGTTCCGTGCACCGGCCGCATTCCACGCAGGAAAACGCCTGGAGAGCACCGATGTTGGTGATATCGGCGCGCGCGACTAAGCCTACATCGTCATCGCCGCTCAGGGGCGGTATCTGGCTGAAGCCCTGGCGTTTGGCAAAAATCGCTGCTGGGCTGAGCAGCAGGTGCAAGTGCTTGGTATGCGGGATCAGCGGGAGGAAAACCAGCAGCGCCAGCGTGTGCGTCCACCAGTTGGCCTTTGCCGCCAGCGTGTTTTCCGTGAGGCTGAACCGCAGTAAATAGGTGACCATCAACAGAAAGATCAGGCCCGCGATAACGCCAGACTCATTCGAAACAGGCCCCAGCCAGCGCGGCCGCGTCACAAACCTTCGCCAGAAAAGGCCGGCAATGGAGATCGCGACCGCGACAGCCCAAATTCCCACAAAAACGGAATAGAACCGGCCGGCCGAACCTGCGCCTCCCGGCAGCCGCACGCCGAAACCTTCAGCCAGATGACTGAGCGTAACCAAGCCAAACGCCAGAAATCCCCAGAAGACGAACGCGTGCGCGATGCCCGGCAGGGGACGGTCGCGAATTACTTTGCTCTGAAACAAAACTTCCGAAACGAAGCCAATTAGCCGGGGACGCCAATCGCCCAGCCGAAACCCAGGTTCCGGGCGCGATTCGCGGATGATGCGCAAGACGGGCCCGAAGCGCCGCCAGAACAGGCCCGCGCTGGCGGCAATCAGAACCACCAAGAGAACGGCTTCCGCAATGCCCGGTTCGCCCATTTGAATCCACTTCGACTCTAGCAAAGCGAAATTTCAGCCATTTGCGCCGCGCGACTGGTTACACTAGTTTTTGCCCTCTACCGCTTACACACCACAGATGGAGAATTACGATTGCGTATAGTGATTTCAGGCGCGGCTGGCTTCGTCGGTTCGCATATGTGCGACAGGCTCTTAGCCGAAGGCCACACAATTGTAGCGCTGGATAATTTGATTACGGGTGCCATGCGCAACATAGCGCATCTGGAAGGCGAGCCCGCGTTTTCCTTTCAGCATCAGGACGTGACGCAGCCGTTCACGGTGGATGGCCAGGTGGACGCCGTGCTGCACATGGCTTCGCCGGCCAGCCCGAAAGATTATCTGGAACATCCGATTGAGACGCTCGATGTAGGCTCGGTGGGCACGCGCAACATGCTCGAAGTGGCCAAAGCGAATGGGGCGCGGTTCCTGCTCACTTCCACCTCAGAAAGCTATGGCGATCCGCATGTGCACCCGCAGGTGGAAACCTACTGGGGCAATGTGAACCCTGTCGGTCCGCGCTCCTGTTATGACGAATCGAAGCGGTTCGCCGAAGCGATGACGATGGCTTATCACCGAAAGCACGGTGTGCGCACCACTATTGCGCGAATTTTCAATACCTACGGGCCGCGCATGAAGCTGAACGACGGCCGCATTGTGCCCGCTTTCGTGGATCAGGCATTGCACGGCTTGCCCATGACGATCTTCGGCGATGGCACGCAAACCCGCAGCTTCTGTTATGTGAGCGATCTGGTGGATGGCCTGTTCCGCTTGATGCTTTCGGACGAACGCTACCCCGTTAACCTGGGTAACCCCAGAGAGATGACCGTGCGGGAATTTGCGGACGCCATTCAAGAGGCAGCGGGCAGCCGTTTGCCGCTGCAATTCTGCCCCTTGCCGGAGGACGACCCGAAACAGCGGCGGCCCGACATCACGAAGGCACAGACGCTGCTGGGTTGGAACCCGAAAGTGCCGCTGGAGCAAGGTTTGGAGTTGACCTTACGATACTTCAGCGCGCTCGACGGCGCTAAGTAGCGTTAAGAGTAACGCTAAGCCCGCGGGTTCCAGACGAACTCGCCTTTGCGATTGATATAGCCCTGGCGATTGCCGATCCAGACGGCTGCCAGGCCCTGGTGGAACGAAGCGGCTTTTTCGAATTGCGGGTTGATTTCAATCTTGCCGTTCTTATCGATATACCCGAACTTCTGGCCGATGGCGACCAGGCCCAGGCCGTCGCTGAAATCGCCAGCCGCTTCGAACTGGGTGGGGATGGCCATTTTGCCGCCTTTATCGATATAGCCGAAGCGATCGCCGATTCGTACCACGGCGCGGCTATCGTGAAAATCGCCGGCAACAGCATATTGCGGGTTGATCTCGATCTTGCCGCTCTTGCCGATATAGCCGTGGGAATTGCCGATACGAATCGCGGCCATGCCTTCGGAAAAAGTGGATGCCTCGTCGAATTGCGGAGCTATGACCATGGCGCCTTTCTTATCGATGTAACCCCATTTGCCGTCAATCAGGACCGGTGCCTTTCCGTTTCCGAACATGCCCGCAGCCTGGTATTGCGGATTGATGGCATATCGACCGTCTTTAGAAATAAAGCCCAGTTTGCCGCCGGAACCGACTAGCGCCAAGCCATCGTCAGTAAAAGGATCGGCCATGTCGAATTGGGGCGCGATGGCGAGTTTGCCCGCGCGATCCACATATCCCCAGGAAGCGCCGTTCAGCACAGGTGCCAGCCCTGCGGAGAAATTGCTGGCCCCATCGAATTGCGGGGCAATTTTCACCGTGCCGTTTTGCTGAATGAAGCCATATTTGCCCGCGACTTCCACCGGGTAAAGATGGGTCGGCAGCAGGAACCAGAAAAGGAGCAGCACCAAGGCAAGTGCAGCCAGCGCTGCCCAAATTAGCGGATTCGGCTGCTTACGAGGTAATGCTGCCGGAGCGGGCGGTGTACGGCGGTAATCCGGTTCTTCGCGAGGTATTTCCGCGTGGGCATGCTGTTCGCGTTCGTATTCAATTGCATCCGGCTGGTCAGGCATTTCTCTAATGGCTGCAATCGGTTAACCAAATGAAATATGTCTTCATTTCGTACCTTTGGCACTCGAAGAGCACTATACCCCTGCAGAGGACATGAAAATGTTGCAAGACAAACAAAAATTAGGAATAATTGCCGGGTTTGTGATTTTGGCCGGCGTCGCGGTCGCGGGATGGGTTAGGTCGACACCATCGAACGCTGGCGTGAATGCGAATGGATTGGTGTCCTCGCCGAGTGCGGGATATCCGGCGGTTGCGCCCGGAAACTTCGTTTCGAATTCTGGAAATGACGCGGTCCCGGCAGGGTCATACCCCGCATCGCGCGCCGTGATGCAGGAATCCGGCTATTCCAACAACTATGCCGGGAGCTATGAACAAGACGGCTATTACTCTTCCAGGCACCGGCCGGTTTACGTCCGGCAGAACGTGCCTCAGCAGCAGTTTGTCACGGAACGGGAACCGGTGGAGACCGTGTATGAAGGGCGGCGCACTACGCGTGTTTACCGTGGAGAAGTTCACCACGGGCGTTCCACGGGCAAATCCGTCGCGATTGTGGCTGGTTCGGCGGGCGCGGGTGCTGCCATCGGGGCCCTTGCCGGCGGAGGAAAAGGCGCGGCGATAGGTGCTCTTAGTGGCGGCGGTGCCGGGTTTGTTTATGATCGTCTGACCCATAACCACTAGTGGTTTGCCGGGGTTCTCCCTGGCTTAAAGGTACCCGGCGTGCGTTATCATCACGAAGAGGTGCTTGAGCTTGGCTAACGCGAACGCGCCCACTTTCCCAACGCTTGTGCAAAGAGGGGGATGTTTTTGAGCGGTGGGGAATCGGTCATTCTCAATATCGATGATGACGAGAATGGCCGTGAACTGCTGACCCGGTATTTGCGCAAAGCGGGTTTTCACGTGATGGAAGCCGCCACGGGAGTGGAAGGGATTCGTCTGGCCGCGGACGCAAGGCCGGAGTTGATCCTGCTCGATATCCGCCTTCCCGATCTGAACGGCTTCGAAGTTTGCCGCAGGTTGCGGGAAACTCCGGCAACGGCTCACACACCCATCCTGCAATTATCCGCGTCCTATCGCGATGAGGCGGCGCGTCTGCAGAGCCTCGAAGTGGGGGCCGATGCTTATCTGACGAAACCGGTTGAGCGCCAACGGCTTCTCGCTACAGTCAACTCTCTGCTGCGTTTGCGAAAGGCCGAGGAGCAGGTTCGCAACACGGCGGCGGAGTGGACCACCGCTTTGAACGCGCTGAACGATGGTGTTGCGCTATTGGACCGCGAAGGGAAAACGGTTCGGACCAACGAACGATACACCGCGCTGTCGGCTGACCACCGTTTGGACTGCGATTCTCTTTTCGGGAATCTGCAAACCACAAAGATGCGCCAAACGCGTGAACAGCGCGATGGAGAATCGGTTTTGCTGCTCCATCTGGACCCGGTATTGGATACGGAAGGCTTGCTGACCGGCGCAGTATGCACGGTTTCCGATATCACCGATCGAAAGCGCTTTGAAGAGAGGTTGCAGCATGCTCAAAAGCTGGAGAGCATAGGCGTACTGGCGGGCGGAATAGCTCACGATTTCAATAATTTGTTGACCGGCATCCTGGGCAACGCGAGCCTGTTGCTGGATGAGTTGCCATCCGGAACCGCCAGCTTTGAAATGGCTGGAGAGATTGTCAAGGCAAGCGAGAGCGCGGCCGATCTGACGCGCCAGATGCTGGCCTATGCGGGCAAGGGCAGATTCGTGATGCAGTTGGTGAATCTGTCAGAACAGATTGGCGGCAACCGGGCCTTCCTGAGCAGACTGGTTCCCCATACCGTGCAGTTGGAATTCGATCTGTCGGACAAACTGCCCGCCTTGGAAGCGGACGCCACGCAGCTGCAGCAGATTGTTATGAACCTGGTGATCAACGCCGCGGAGAGCTATGGCGAACGCGGCAAGGGCCGAGTGGTGGTTACCACTCAGTCCGAAAAAATTCCAGTCGGCGATTCTGAAATTCAGCCGGGCGATTACGTGATGCTCTCCGTTCAGGATTTCGGGTCTGGGATGGCTCCCGATGTGTGCGCGCGTATTTTTGACCCCTTCTTCACCACCAAATTCGCGGGCCGCGGCTTGGGGCTTTCGGCCGTTCACGGAATTTTGCGGGCACATCACGGCTATCTCAAACTGGACACCGCACCCGGCCAGGGAACCACGTTCTGGCTTTATCTGCCGGCGGCGGCTCAGGCGGCGAACCCGGTGGATGCACCCTCACAAGGATCGGCCGCCTTCTCTGGCGGGTTGGTGCTGGTCATCGATGATGAAGCCACCGTTCGTACGTTCGCGGATGCGGCACTGACCAAGCTGGGGTTTCAAGTGCTTTTGGCGGAGAACGGAGAGACCGGTCTGGAAATTGTAAATCGGGAGAAGGAACGGCTCGCGGGAGTGGTGCTCGATCTGGCAATGCCGGTTATGGATGGAGAGGAGGCGCTGGAACGCATCCGCGAAATTGCGCCGGGGCTGCCCGTCCTGGTGTCGACGGGCTTCAATATTAGCTCGGAATATGAGCGCCTGTTGCAAAAAGGGGCCACGGGTTTTCTTCCCAAGCCGTTTACCGTGTCACAGCTTTCGAAAGCGCTGCGTCAGCTCTAATATGCGAATCTTTTCCGGCGTCGTTCTGGCGGCTGTTCTATTCTGCGGGATGGCTATGGGGCAGAGGCCCCGGCGCGGTCCCGCTCAACCCACCGACGTCGCCGGCGCTTTCAATCTTCCGGCTGTCACGTTCCATGGCGTGCTGAAAGAAATGTCCGCGAAGGAAATTGTTCTCGATCCGGGTGAAGGGCAGCCGGTCACCATTTACCGCAATCACAAAACGCGATTCCTGCAGGGCGGGCACCCCTTAGACGCGAAAAAGATTGCGGTGGGAAGCACTCTGACGGTGGATGTGGCGAAGAATCCGGATGGCAGTTTGCAAGCCGTGAACGTAATGATTGCGCCGTAACTATTTATTAGCCATTGTTCGACTCGCGTGACGGACTGCGCGTGACGGACGTACCATAAGGCATGCGCTTGATACTCAGCATTTTTATGGCGACGGCGAATTTAGCCGCTGCCGCCGATCAAGTGGACGCCTTTGGATTGAAGTGGAGTGTTCCCGCCGGCGCGGAGTGGACTGTGGATACCCAGCACGGCGCGCCCGTCCTGCGGATGCTGGCCGCCCACCCGCCTGAAAAAGACAAGCCTCGCAAGCCTACTCAATTTGCCCTTGCGGAAACAGCACCGTTCGAAAAAGTGACGGTGGAAGCAGAGGTGAAGCGGCTCGCGAAGTCGCTGATTATCGTGTACGCCTATCGCGACGATCTGCATTTCAACTATGCCCATCTCTCCGGCGATTCGGCGAAAGAGCAGATTGTGCACAATGGCATCTTTCACGTCTATGGCGGTGACCGCGTGAGGATCAGCCGGGCGGATGCTCCCGCTTCCCTGCCCTCGGCTGACGAATGGTATAAGGTACGCCTAGATTATGACGCCGCGGCGGGAACCGTGGATGTGCTGGTAAATGGGCAGCCCAATACTTCGCTCCGTGGAATCGATCTTAGCCTTGGCGCGGGGCAGGTTGGATTGGGTTCGTTTTTCGAAACTGCCATGTTCCGCAATGTTCGAATTACGGGAAAATAGGGCCTTCATGCGCACCGCCATACTTGCATATATCGCGCTCGGCAGCCTGCACGCGCAGTTTGGATTATTTCATCGGGATAAGTATTTTCAGCCGGTTCACCGCATCTCCGGCATCGGCGTGGAACGCAAGGATGTCTCCGACGCCCTGCTGCAAAAGCGCACCGAATTGATGACGGATTCGCAAACCTTCAGCATCATGCGCGATTCCCACGCCCTTGAAGGAGCGCAGCGCATTACCAGCCCGAAGCTTCAGAAGATTTTCGATTCCGCGGCGAAAGAGAGCGGGCTGCCGGCCAGTCTTATCGCGGCCGTTGCGTACCTCGAAAGCTGGGGCGATGCCACGGCGCAGAGTTCGGCCGGCCCGAAAGGCATCATGCAATTTTCCGGCGCGACCGCGAAGCGCACCGGCTTGCAAATTGTCTACGCCACCCGGTACCGCGCGGTGCGGACTACGAAGCGCGTGAAGGTACGGGGCAAGATGGTGAACCGCGCGGTTTCGACGAAGGTTCCGTATCAGGTGCTGGTGCGCGATGACCGGCTGCTTCCGGAGCGCGCCATTCCGGCGGCGGCAAGGTACCTGGCTTCCATGGAGGCCAAGTTTGGGGGACGCGATCTGGCGGTGTTCGCCTATCACTGCGGCGAGGGCTGCGTTTCCGATTTCATTCAACTGGCGCATCAGACGCCCGGCCTTCGCGACCATCCCGTGACTGTGCCGCGGCTATTCTTTTCGGCAAACCCCGCGCACAATCGCGAAATTTACGAACGCATTAAATACCATATGGGCCGCGATTATTCGCCCACCTATTACTTTCGCGTGATGCGCGCCGAACAACTTCTGGATCTTTACAAGACAGACCCCGAGGCCTTCCGCAGCCTGGTGGAACAGTACCGCAATTCAGGCGACCCCGCACGGCGCGCGGCCACGCGCCTCTCCGCCTGGATCAAGCCGCAAGACTTGCAATACCATTCCTGTGAAGATCTGAAACGCGAGGAGGGTAAGAGCCTGGCGCGTGTTCTGGACAAGC
>JBBROT010000027.1:0-16963 GCA_038229155.1 Bryobacterales bacterium
AATTGCAAGGCCTTGTGTTGGACCTGAGAAACAATCCGGGTGGCTTGGTGGGGGCCGCGCTGGAAACCGCGTCGCTCTTTTTGCAGCCGAACCAGATTGTGCTCACCATCAAAGGCCGCAACGTGAAGGAGAGCGTGGAAAAGGTAGCCGCCGATGCCAAGCAGTATTCTTTCCCGGTGGCCATCCTGCTGAACGCCAAGAGCGCCAGCGCGAGCGAGATTGTGGCCGGTGCGCTTCAGGATCATGACCGCGCCACCATACTTGGCGAGCCCAGTTACGGCAAGGGTCTGGTGCAAAGCGTCTTCCCGCTTTCGAATGCCACCGGCATCGCTCTCACTACCGCGCTTTATTACACGCCCAGCGGCCGCTCCATCCAGAAGGCGCTGAAGGATCGCGGCGACGAATTTGCACTCACCGGCACCACGGCGCACCCGAACGCCCGCAGCGATTTCAAGAGCGACAAGGGCCGCGCGCTCGAAGGTGGCGGCGGCATCATCCCCGATGTGCTGGTACAGCCGGAACCGGTTTCGCGCCTGCACGCCGCGCTCGAAGGCAGTGGCGCGTTCCCGCAATTCGCCACCGAATTTTTGAAGAGCCAGAAGGTGACCGGAGCATTCCAGATCACGCCACAGCTCCTCGATACTTTTCAAGCATGGCTCACCGATCGCCAGATCCAGCCCGGCATCAATGAGTGGTCGCGTGAGCGCCCTTTTATCGAGAACCGCCTGAAGACTGAAATCTTCAACCAGAGCCTGGGCGTGGCGAAGGGCGATGAGATCGAAGCCCAACGCGACGCAGTGATATTAAAAGCGCTCGAGATCTTGCAAAAGCCATAAATTTCGGCGGCGGGAGTGTCCCTCAAGGCGCGGGAAAGCTGCTTTATATGGTGAGGACATTCGACAAACTCATGCGCTTTCTCTCACTCATCGCACTCTCATCGGTCACTCTGTTTCAATTAGGTGCCGCCACTGTTTACCTGGGAACCACCAATGGCCAAATCGGGACCTTCGATACTTTGAGCGGAGTTTTCCAGGAGATCCGCCACTCCGGAACCAGTCTAGATGGGCTGGCATTCGACAGCATCGGCAATCTTGACGCGATCGACACCGGGATCGCGCCGAATATCGGGTACTACCGGGTCAACACCGCAACGGGCGGTCTCACTTTTGTCGCGAACACGACGAACGCGGTTGGTCAGGCGGGCCTCGCTTCCGGGCCTTCACGAGTTCAGTATCTTGCCGACCTTACAAATCTTTACACCATCAACCCGACAACCGGAGCCGCCACCCTGACCGGACCTTTGAACATAACCACCGGCTTTAACTACTTCAACATCGGAGCGGGAATCGACGGTAACCTCTATGGCGATTATGGCGGAAAGCTTTATCGGCTAAATACGGCCAACGGGGCGGCAACATTCATTGGCAACACCGGAATCGTCGCGTACGATCTGTTCGGAGCGGACAATGCGCTTTACGCAGTCTCTACCAGCTCCGCTCTATACTCACTCGATACAACTACCGGGGCGGCCACTTTCCTGAGAAACATCTCAGGCTTGAATGGTGTGGTCCAAGCCAGCGCGGTGGTGCAGTCAACTCCAGAGCCGTCCACCGCTCTGCTCTGCGCGGCTGCTTTGCTCTGCGTGGGTGTCTCGCGTCTGCGGCGTAGAGCCTGAATCGCGAGTCGCCTCGTCATAGAATTGGAAAGCCCAAGCTCTGGCCGAAGCGGCTCAGGTTCGGTGACAGAATTCTGTGCCAACACCCACCCGCCGCCACTTCGTTCAAGAACTGACCGCTGCCACGCTGGCCACTGCCCAGGCGGTTGCCGGTCAGGCTTCCGCGCCGCTCAATATCGTCTACATTCATTCGCACGATTCTGGCCGCTACTTCTCTCCCTATGGCCAAGCCGTGCCCACGCCCAACCTGAATCGCCTGGCCAGCGAGGGCATTCTTTTCCGGCGTGCTTTTAGTTGCGCCCCCACGTGTTCGCCTAGCCGGGCCGCGCTCCTCACCGGCCAGTATGCGCACCAGAACGGTATGCTCGGACTCGCTCATCGCGGCTTCGCTCTTTACGATTACAAGAAGCACCTTCTGCACACGCTGCGCGGCGCGGGATACATTTCCGTGCTTGCCGGTTTGCAGCACGTGGCGCCGAACCCCGAACAAATCGGCTATGACGAACTGATGAGGCCGAAGACCACGCGCGCCGTGGATGTGGCTCCGAAGGCTGTTGAATTTTTAGATCGGCGGCCCGCCAAGCCCTTCTTCCTTGATGTCGGTTTCTTCGAAACGCACCGCGAGTATCCCGCGCCCACGCCTGCTGACGATCCCCGCTACACGCAGCCGCCCGCGCCCATTCCCGATACGCCGGAAACGCGAGCCGATATGGCCGGCTATCACGCCAGTGCGCGCGATCTTGACCGAGGTATCGGCCAGGTTCTCGAAGCATTGGAGCGCAACGGCCTCGCCGCAAACACTCTCGTGATCAGCACCACCGATCATGGCCTCGCCTTCCCCCTGATGAAATGCAACCTGACCGATTTCGGCTGGGGCGTCTCACTCATCATGCGCGGCCCGGGCATTCTGCGCGGAGGCAAGGTTTGCGATGCCATGGTCTCTCATATCGATATCTACCCAACGCTCTGCGACTTAACCGGCATCGCGCACCCGGCATGGCTCGAAGGAAAATCGCTACTGCCGGTGTTGAAAGGCGATATGAAAGAGGTGAATGTGGAAGTGTTCGCCGAAGTCAATTTTCATGCCTCCTACGAACCCAAGCGCGCCGTCCGAACGCAGCGGTACAAATACATTCGGCAGTATGGAAACCGGCAAGTGCCCGTGCTGCCGAATTGCGACGATTCTCCCAGCAAGAGCCTCTTCCTGGAGTATGGCTGGAAGCAGCAGATACAGCCTCGCGAGCAACTCTACGACCTGATCTTCGACCCGGGCGAGCACACCACCCTTGTGGCGAACCCGCAACACACCGCCGCTCTGACGGAAATGCGCGGACGGCTGGGCGCCTGGATGAAGCGCACCGATGACCCGCTTTTGAAGGGCGATATCAAGGCTCCCGCCGGGGCCAAGGTGAATCCTGTGGATGGCACGTCACCGAAAGAACCGGTGGTGGAAGCAAGCATTTTATAGCGCGAGCGTCGCCATGGTTTCGGCCAGCACCAGCGCTCCCTGCGCGATATCTTCGGGCGATGCGTACTCGTCCGGCCTATGACTGACGCCATTGCGGCAAGGGATGAAGAGCATGGCCGCCGGCGCGATGCGCGACATAAAAAGGGAATCGTGATAGGCGCGGCTGATCATGCGCTGGTGCGTTGCGCCGTGCGTGATGCATGCCCGTGTGAGCGCGTCCACGAGGGCCGGAGCGCACTGTGCCGGCGCGTCGGCATTCAGTAATTGGATGTTCAATGTCACGCCCCGGCGCGTCGAAATCTCTTCCGCCGCATCACGAACTTGCTCCAGCACAGCATCGCGGCGCGCTCCCTCAATATCGCGGATATCGATTTCCATCCGTGCACGGCTGGGGATGCTGTTCACCGCGCGCGGAAAAATATCGCATACGCCAGTGGTGCCCACCGTGTCGTTCGACCCGGAAGCCTTGGCGCACGCCTCAACAGCCAGCGCAATTTCCGCTGCCGCCAAGAAAGCATCGCGCCTCCCCGGCATCAGCACCGCTCCCGCGTGTCCACCTTCGCCCTCAAGTTCAATTCGCAACGCTGCCGGAGCGGCAATCGCCGTGACAATTCCCAGTTCGATTCCGTGCTGTTCCAGCAGCGCGCCCTGCTCAATATGCAGTTCCACGAACGCGGAGTAATAGCCGTTTGGGAGCGCGACCGCGGTAAGGTCGCCGTCGAAACAGGCTGCGGTTCTAACCTGGTTGAGTGAGTGTCCATCGGCATCGAAAAGTGTTTCGCCAGCGGACGCGGGCAATGTGCCTGAAAGCAACCTGCTGCCCAGGCAGCCCATGCCGAAGCGTGTCGGCTCTTCCGATGTAAAGAGCAAAAGTTCCAGTGACCGGCGCGGCTTGAAACCGCTTCTCTGTAAGGCTCGCAATGCTTCCAGGCCGCCCAGAACACCAACCGTTCCATCGAAGCGGCCTGCATTGGGAATGGCATCGATGTGCGAGCCAGTGCCAACCGCCGGCACGTCTGGCATTGTACCCGCCCAACGCGCAAATGTGTTTCCGACCGCATCTTCGCGGACGCCCAAGCCGGCTTCCCGGCAAAGTTCTTTCACAAAATGGCGCGCCCGCAGATCGGCTTCGGAGAATACCACGCGCGTCACGACAGGGGCGGGCTCCGCCGAAATCGAACCCAATAAATCCAGCTCGCGCGCCAGCCTTTCGCAATCGATATTCAGTTCCATGTCACCGGTTCCAATCTTTGTAAATCAGATACTTCGCCGGTACCTTGCCCAGCGCACCGAACCACTGCGGCAGGTAAGGTGCCATCCAGATGAAGTCGCCCGCGAAAGCCGGATACCAGCAATCTCCCAAGCGATAAATCCCGCCACCTTCCATCATGAACAGCCCGTGCTCCATCACATGCACTTCCACCATGGGCAGGCTGGCACCAGGCTCAAACGTCATGGTGTTCACCGCGAGATCGAAGCCGGGGTGCGTGGGGAGCAGGCTTCGCACTTCAAGCGCTACATCTCCCATCAGAGGCTTTGGCGCGGCTTTGCTTTCGCTCCCGATGAGCACATCGGGCGTGGCAAGCCCGTCCAGAGCAACGTACGGCTTCTCGATCACCATAGCGCGCGCAGGCTGCCCGGCTTGCAGAGTTACCGCAAACCCGGGTGGCAGCCAGGCGTAATCGCCCGCATGCAGAACAGATCCGCCGCAATCGATCGCGCCCTCCAACATGTAAACGAAGCGCTGCTCCCGCGCCGGTGCGATACTGCCGCCCGCTTCAAACTCCGCCGTATACTGCGTGAACTTCGCGCCCAACGCGGGGGCTGCGTGAACGATGGCCATCGCGCCCGTCATACCTGGTCGCGGTGCGCGTACGAATGTGTCCGGCGTCTGAATCAGATGATCGGAGCGGCGCGCGCTCCGCGTGTGTCCTAAGCGATGCATAAGTTATCTATTCGGCCGAAGCAAGTGGCCTCGTGTCGCCGATGGAAATTTACCATCCAGAAAAATCGTTTCGCCACGCCGGACCGTTCGCCGCACAACGCCGCGAAATGTTTCACCCGCATAGGGGGATAGCGCGTGCCGGCTAGCCAAGTCTTCCGGCCGCAACGTGAACTGCTCGTTCAAATCGACCAGCGTCAGGTCGGCATAATTTCCCACGCGGATTGCGCCGCGATGGGGGAGACGGAAACGCTCGGCAGGGTGTGCGGCCAACAGTTGCGCAATCAGTTCGAGCGGCAGGCCACGACCGAAGAAGCCGCGTTCCAACAACACAGCGAGTGTGGATTGCACACCGGCAACGCCGCCCCAGGCTTGTGCGAAGTCGGCACCCTTCATATGTGGTGGGGCGGGTGAATGGTCAGAGGCCACTATGTCCACCGTGCCTCTCATCACTTCTTCCCAGAGTTGGTTTAGGTCCGCCGCCTTGCGCAACGGTGGAGCGCACTTGGCCAGCGCGCCCAGACGCTCCAGATCGTCCTCGGTAAAGAAGAGATAGTGCGGGCAGGTCTCAATTGAAACATCGGTGCCGCGCGCCCGCGCCTCCGCCGCCGCCACCACGCCGCGGCCTGAACTGATATGAACAATGTGAAGCCGCGCGCCGGTCTCCCTGGCAAAGAGCGCCGCTCGCTCAATGGCTTCGAGTTCCGCCAGAACAGGCCGGGAGGTAAGAAAAGTCTCGATGGCGGAACCACCCTGCTGGGCCAGCCGATTTGACAGTTGCTTAGTGAGTTCCTCACTTTCCGCATGAACCGCCACAGGCAAGTTCAGGCGCGCAGCCTCCGCCATACCCTCCCACAACGTGAGGTCATCGGCGCGAGGAAATTCGGGAAGACCGGAATCCGGCATGAAGGCTTTGAAGCCGATCACGCCGCGTTCGGCGAGTTCAGCCATCTCTCCCAAATTGCCCGGAATCAAGCCGCCCCAAATTGCAAAATCAGCGATGGAAGAAGCGGCGAGTGCTGTCCGCTTACGTTCAAACTCAATCGCGTTCACAGTGCAGGGCGTGGAATTCAGCGGCATATCGAAGAACACCGCGCCACCACCGGCGGCAAGCGCACGGCTGCCGGTGGCCGCGCCCTCCCAATTTTCTCGGCCCGGTTCGTTGAAGTGCAGGTGGACATCGATGGTCGCGGGGAAGACGTGCAGGCCCGAGGCATCGACGCCGGTCGCGCCGCCCAATTCCTGGGCCACTTCCTGAATCACGCCATGTTCGATGCGCAGATCGGCGCGCAGCAGCCCGTCCGGCAGCACCAGAGTTCCGCCGCGAACAATCACGTGTATGTCTCCAGAAACTTGAGCCCCACGGCCAGAGCCGCCGCGATGTCTTCCGCCAGTACCGACTCATCCGGATGATGGCTCAGACCACCCGGACTGCGCAGAAACAACATCGCGGACGGCATCTTGCGAGCCATGATCATAGCGTCGTGTCCGGCACCGCTGGTTATGGAATGCACGCACTGTCCAACTCTTTCAGCGGCAGAAGCCAGCATCCCGGTAAGGTCACGATCCATGCGAACAGCCGCCTGGTTCGACACAATTTCTGAAGTTAGATGGATGCCGCGCCGTGACGCAATCGCACTTGCTCGCGCCACTAAATGTTCTACACCGCGTTCACGCAAAGTGTCCTCCTCATGACGGATATCGAGTGTGAGCTTGGCAATGCCGGGAACCACGTTCGGCGCGCCGGGAACCACATCCAGACGGCCCACGGTCGCTACCATGCCCATGGTATTCGCCGCGTAAGTTTCCACTTCGTTCATCCATTCCGCCGCGCACGCCAGAGCGTCGCGCCTCAGGGTCATCGGTGTTGTGCCGGCATGGCCAGCGCGTCCTTCGAACGTGAGCCGCACACGTGTCTGTCCGGCAATCGCAACCACCACACTGAGCGGCATTCCGAGACTCTCCAGCACCGGCCCTTGCTCGATGTGAAATTCAAGATACGCCGCCGCCCGCTCCTCAAGCTGCTCGACGCCCGTCAAGCCGAAATCGCGAATGGCATCGGCGACGGAAACACCATTCTCGTCGCACTTCAAAAGCAATGAAGGATCGAGTTCGCCGATGAAGGCGCGGCTGCCGATGAAGGGGAGCCCGAAGCGCACCCCCTCTTCCTCCGAAAACCCCACCACCTCAATCGCGAAGGGCAGCCGCCTTCTCCCCAGCAGTTCGATAAGCTTCACGCCCATCACTACGCCCAGGATTCCATCGAAGGCTCCCGCGCGAGGAACTGTATCCAGATGCGAACCGATGCACAGCACTGGCGCACCAACATGAGCCGCTGCGTAACACGCGCGCAAGTTGCCCACGCCATCCACACGAACAGTCATGCCGGAACTTCGCATCCACCCGGTCAGGTCACGGTGTACCTGGTGCATCGATGGAGCAAGAAACGTGCGTGTCGTGAAGCCCGGCTCTTCCGTGTAAAGGGCCAGCACCCGGCATCGCGCAATACACTCTTCAGCGTGCCTGAGCAGCATCATGATCCGCGGTACGTGCTGTACCCATACGGCGACAATAGCAAGGGCACGTGATACGAGCCCCCCGGGTCGGCAATGCCGAAACGGATCACCACCTGATCCAGAAATGGCGGTTCGGGCAGCGTCAAGCCTAGCGCACGAAAATAATCGCCCGCATGGAAGATCAGCTCATAGATGCCCGGTGTCAGGCTGCCGCCGGCAAGCAGCGGACCCTCCGTCCTCCCATCTGCATTAGTAACCGCCACTTTCAGAAGCACTTCGCCGCACAGCAACTCAATCCGCACGCCCGCTGCCGGTACGCCGCGAGCCGTATCCAGAACATGTGTGGAGAGCCGCGCCATACTGCTATTTCTCTCGCCTCAGGCGCAGACCCAGGCAGCCATAAGGAGGCCGTGAATCCGTATAGACGGCCAGCGTATCGTCACGCTCCGCGGCTGTGTCCCACGTTCTGTTGTTCGCTTCAAGATGAATCTCAGACAGCTCCGGCAGTGCGTGCAGCATCTTGCTTCCGATCTGGTAAACGATCTGTTGAATGCTGCCCGATTCGAACTCGCCGAAGGTTTCATAGATCGTCTTGCGCACTGCCGCCGCTACACGGCCTTCGGTCCACGCTTGTTCGGGCGACATGTAAAGCCACTCCAGATCGAGCCACATGTGGAGCGGCCGGTTCCTGATCTCCGGCAGCGTGGTGTATTCATCGCGCACGAACCCGAAGAACGCGCTGCCGCCGAGCCGCACCATTCGGAAGCCTGTAATGCCAGAAGCAACCTCGGCAATGCCACGCCGGTTCAATTCAATTCGCGCCGTCAACCGCTCCGGGCCGCCCGGAACGAATGCGGCCGCATGGCCCGGCACCGCCAGATACGGAATTTCCACCGCGGACACCTGCACGCCCTCCACCTGCGCATACGTATCCATAAACTTGCCTGCCAGAAATTGACAGTAGCTTTCCAGATCGGCACCGACGAAATTCAGGGTCTCGCGCTGAACGAAATTCTTCATCGAATCAGTAGCCACCAAGCCGGTGTTATCGCCCGTCGTATAAGTCGGCCAGAAGGCATCGCCGTAGACCAGAATCTTTACGCTCGCGCCAAAGACCGGGCTTTGGCCCGCCGCCGTCACGCCATCGCGATTCAATCGGTACGCCATGATATCGCCCTTGCCGTAGTAGCTCCGCTTCCATCCGCTGGCGAACTGTTCCATCAAGGCTCCTGGCTTAACACATCATGCAACCGAAACGCGGCGATGCGGTAAACCTGGCGCAACGCCTCCGCGAACTCCGCCTCCCGCGTGGAGGGCAAGCGGCCTTCGAGTGAGCGCAAAATATCATGTCTGCCGCAGCCTTTCACAGCGAGTAGAAAGGGGAAACCGAACTTCTCTCTGTAACTGGTGTTGAGGTGCGTAAGCCGCTCGAACTCATCCGTGGTCAATCGATCCAACCCCGCGCCGGCCTGTTCAAATTCAGAAGCATTGCTCATCTTCATCCGCGTGCCCAGATCGGGATGCGTGCTTAACAAGGCCAGTTGCTCTTGCGGGGCGGCGCGCTCCACTTCCCGCGCCATTGCAAGATGCAGCGCATCCACATCGCGGAAGGGCCTCAGGTTCCAGGCGCGTTCCGCCACCCACGGCGAATGTTCGAACACCCATCCGATGCTTCGGACGAATTCTTCCCGCGGCATCGCGTTCAAATCGTCAATAGTCAATCCGGTCTCCGCCCACATACACCTCCGCCACGCTTTCCGCGCTGGCAAGAGTGAAAAGAGCGGCCAGCACCTGGGTTGAGCTTGCCGCGCGTTCCAGCACTCCTTCCAACACACTGCCCCGCGGAGGCCGCAGGTAGACAAAATCGGCAGCCTTGCCCACAGTAAAATCGCCCGTCTCCGCTTCTAGTCGCAGAGCTTCGGCACCGGCGCGCGTGGCCAGGTAGAGCATGTGCGCGGGCGTGAGCAGCATTCCATCGGGCATCAATCGCTGCAGCGAGTAAGCTTGCAAAGCTTCCTTCAACATGCCAAAGCCTATCCCGCCGCCCACATCGGAGCCAAGCGCGACACGCACGCCGGCGCGGATGTGGCGCGCAAGCGGGAATAAGCCGCTCCCTAAAATTGCGTTGCTGCAGGGGCAATGCGCCACCGCGCATCCAGCCGCCGCCATGCGCTCCAGTTCCGCTTGAGATGCGTGAACATTGTGGGCCATCACCGCGCCGTGCCGCACAAGCTCGAAGCGCTCATACACAGCCAGATAGTCCGTCGCCCACGGAAAGAGCCTGGCCACTTCTTCAATCTCTAGCGCATTCTCGTTGATGTGAGTCTGAACGCGCAACCCCGCGTGTTCGCGCAGCAGCGTCTGGCAAACTTCCAGCATGGCCTCCGAGGCGGACAACGCAAATCTCGGAGTCACCGCAAAGTGCAAACGCGCGCGTCCGTGATAAGCGCGAATCAGCTCAGAGCAATCCTGATAAGCCGCTTCTGGCGATTGGTGAAGCTCCGGACGGAGCATCCGGTCCGAGAGCACCATGCCGCTGATCACGCGTAATCCGGATCGCTCGGCGGCGTCGAATAGTTCCGCCGTAGGCGCTTTGAAGTGCGCCCCGAAGACCAGCGCCGTGGTGGTTCCATGGCCAGCCAGCGCGCGCACGAAGCGCAGGGCCGTATCGCGCGCGTAAGCCACATCCGCCATGCGGGCCTCTTCCGGCAGAGCCACACACTCCAGCCAATCGAGCAACTGTCTATCGAGCCCGCCCAGCACACGCAGTTGCGGGAAGTGCACGTGGGTGTCGATCAAGCCTGGAATCAAATAGCCGCCACGCATGTTGCGCACGGCCACGCCGGGATGCGCCGCGCGCACCTCAGAATAGTCACCGCAGGCCGCGATTCTGCCATCGCGAACCAGGAGCCCGCCATCGGTGAAACTCTTGAGAGCGTGTTCTTCGCGAAAGGGATTCGCAGGTGTGTGGAACACAGCCGCGCGCAGCAGTTCCTCTTGCATCACGAATGGCGCGCCCTTTGAATAGCAAAGAAAATCTTTTCCGGTGTGGAGGGGCAGGGAAGCGCCACCGGTCCGCCGGAACCGCACGCCGCAACCGCGCTCCGGATCGCTTCCCGCACCGAAATCGCCAGCATCAGAGGCGGCTCACCCACCGCCTTGCTCCCCATCACCACATCCGCATCGGACGCTCGCTCAAGAAAGCTAACGTTGAAAACCCCCGGCAATTCCGACCATGACGGAAGCTTGTATGTCGACGCACTCGCGGTGGCAAGCCGCCCCGACGTATCCCAGAGCAATTCTTCAATAGTCAGCCAACCCAGGCCCTGCATGAAGCCGCCTTCTATCTGCCCGCGATCGATCACCGGCGCGAGCGAATCGCCCACGTCTTCTAAAATGTCCACACGAAGCACCTTGGCGTCTCCCGTGAAGAGGTCGAGTTCCACTTCGGAAACAGCCGCGCCCCAAGCGAAGTAATGGAACGGCTTGCCCTTCAGCTTTTCATGATCGTAACGAAGCCCCGGCGTCTGATAGAAACCCTGCGCGAAGAGCGGGATGCGCTCCCGATAGGCCGCGGCGGCCACACGGTCGAACGAGACCGAATTGCCGGGGCAATCCGTACTATACACAGTGCCGCCCTCAAAGCGCACGTGGTCCTCTTCGCATTGGATCAGGGCCGCCGCAACAGGCGCGAGCCAGCGCTTCAACTGTTCGCAAGCGTCCAGTACCGCCGCGCCGTTCAGATCTGTGCTGGCGGAAGCCGCCGTGGCGGATGTGTTGGGAATTTTATCGGTGCGGGTCGGCATCATGCGCACGCGTTCGGTGGGGATGCCCAGCCCGCGCGCCGCAATGGTGCGTATCTTCGTATGCAGCCCCTGGCCCATCTCCGTGCCGCCATGATTCACCTGCACGCTGCCATCGCGATAGATCATCACCAGCGCTCCCGCCTGGTTCATGTAAGTGGCTGTGAAGGAGATACCGAACTTCATCGGCGTGATCGCAATTCCGCGTTTCCGATGCCGCTGTGCCGCATTGAAGGCCTTCACCTCCAGGCATCTGGCATCGAAAGAACTGGACGTCTTAAGCTGATCCCAGATCGAATACATGCGTTCGGGATGCTTCACGAGCTGCCCGTAGTGCGTAGTGTCGCCCTCGCGATAAAAATTCCGCTCACGCACCTTATGCGGCTCCAGGTTCAAGCGCCGCGCCGCCTGGTCCATGATCTCTTCCACCACAATCATGCCCTGCGGTCCGCCAAAACCTCGGAATGCGGTCTGTGAAGTTTTATGGGTTCTGCACACGTGGCCGGTGATTTCAGCGGCGAGAAGCAGATACGCGTTGTCACAGTGAAACATGGCGCGAGAGAGCACGGGCATGGACAGATCCAGACTCCAGCCGCCGTCCGAATACAGTTGTATGCGCACACCGTTCAATCTTCCGTCGGCTGCAAAGCCCGCTTCGTAGCGCGCCAGAAACGGATGGCGCTTGCCCGTCAGCGCCATGTCCAGCAACCGCGGCAATCTGACCCGCACCGGCCGCTTCGTTTTCCAGGCACCCAGCGCCGCGACCGCCGCGAAGGGATTGGCTTGCACTTCCTTGCCGCCGAAAGCGCCGCCCATGCGAAGACACTGCACCGAAACCTGATGCCAGGGGATGCCGAGCACACGCGCGATCACGTCCTGCGTTTCCGCCGGATGTTGCGTGGAGGAATCCACCACAATGCCGCCCGATTCATCGAGGCGCGCAATTGCGCATTGCGTCTCCAGATAAAAATGTTCCTGTCCCCCGATGTGCAGTTCCCCTGAAAAACGCAGCGGACTGCTGTCAATCACAGACGCGTCTCCACGATCGATCCGCAATGGACCCGCAAGGAAGCTGCCCGCCTGAATTGCGTCTTCGATAGTCAAGAGCGGCGTCAGAGGCTCATATTCGGTGCGCACCAGAGCCGCCCCCACGCGCGCCGCTTCCAGTGTCTCTCCCAACACCCAAGCCACTGCTTGCTGGTGGAACATCACCTCGGAAGGGAACAGCGGTTCATCATGCCGATTGCTACCGGTCTCGTTTTCGCCAGGAACATCGGTGGCGGTCAACACGCAATGGACGCCCTCCGCATGCAGAGCGTCCAGCGTATCGAAGCCAATCAGGCGTGCATGGGCATGAGGTGCCGTCACTGGCCAGGCGTGCAACAAGCCCGGAAAGCGAAGACACAAATCGTCTGTATAGAGCGCTTCACCGGAGACATGGCCGTGAGCGCTTTCGTGATGATCGCTCACGTGTGCGCCTGCCGCCATTCCAAGTAAAATTTGTGAACGAAGCTCTTCGCCATCGCGGACCTGTATGCCGCTGAACCCCGATGGTCATCCATCGGATGGAGCGCGGCATCTAACTCCACGCCGATTCGTTCCACTGCGGCTTCATCCCACACGTGGCCAATCGCGGCAGCCTCGGCAAATTCAACACGCTGTGTTACCGGCCCCACACCGCCGAATACAAATGCCGCGCGCGTCACATTGCCCGTGTCATCGCAATTGAGCGACAGGCCCGCCGACACAATGCTGATATCGTCCATTCGTCTCTTGGCGGCCTTGTAGAAGCGCACGAAGGCCGGCAGCGGTTTGGGAATTTCAATCGCGCGAATCAGTTCTCCTTCCTGCAGATCTGTCTCGCGATAGCTTTTGAAAAACTGTGCCAGCGGCACCACTCGTTCGCCCTTCACGCTGCTCAAATGCAACACCGCATGAAGCGCCATCAGCAACGGCGCGGAATCGCCGATGGGGGAAGCGGTCGCCAGATTGCCTCCCAATGTGGCTCGATTCCGGATCGGCGGAGAAGCGAATAGTTTGATCCAGTCCTGCACCACCGGCGGCGCATTAGTCCAGCGGCAAGCAAGGTCCGTAAGCGGCAACGCTGCCCCGATGCGCACATGCTCCGGCGTCTCTTCAAACTCGCGCAAAGCATCAACCAGCTCCACGCTGATGAAATGCGGCCAGCGCCGGAACTTCAAATTCGATTCGACAGCCAGATCGGTGGACCCCGCCACTAACTTCGCCTGAGGCGAATTCGCGGCCAGCGCCAGACACTCCGCCAAGCTATCCGGCTGGTCGAACCGGACATTCTGAGCCGTATACGTAATGCCATGCATCGCCTGCGCGGGACGGCTCAAGCGCTCACGAAAAAATCCCTCCGGTGCCGGTCCGAGTGCCAGCGCTGCATCGCGAATGGGGCGGTAGCCCGTGCATCGGCAAAGGTTGCCACCCATCGCGTGTGGGTCGCACTTGCCCTCGCGGCCAGGGCGATACTGCTCGGCGAACAGGCTCATCACAAAGCCCGGCGTGCAATAGCCGCATTGCGATCCACCACCCTCCGCCATCGCCTTTTGCGCCTCGCAGAGCCCACCGTCCCGCGCCAGCGCCTCAACCGTGAAGAACTCCCGATCGATGGATGCCGGCACAAATAGAAGGCAGCTATTCACGGCCCTGTACTCGCTGCCGAGCCCGTTTTCAGCCACCATCAGCACGGTGCACGCGCCGCATTCACCTTCCGCGCACCCATCTTTCGCACCGGTCAATCCGCGGTCCCGCAGAAAATCCAGCAGTGTTGTCTGCGCGGGCACGCCTTCCACCGGCACGGATTGGCCGTTAATCGAAATTCGCTTTGTACCGCCGCTTGGCACCACTTTCGTCATTGTTGCAGAACAGTAATGCAACCCGCATAATCGGTTGATCGAACTCTAGACACTATGCCGCGAATTGTTAGGTGCGCACTGATTCAAGCTTCGAACGTGTCCGGGCCGGGCCGCACGCTGGCTCAGATGAAGCAGGAGATGATCGATAAGCATTTGGCTTTGATCCAGCAGGCAGCTGACGCCGGCGCGCGAATTACCTGCCTACAGGAAATTTTCTACGGCCCGTATTTCTGCGCGGAGCAGGACCCCCGCTGGTACGATCTAACCGAACGTGTCCCGGATGGCCCGACCATCGAACTGATGCGCGGCGTCGCGCGGAAGCACCGCATGGCCCTGATCGTTCCGATTTATGAGATCGAGCAGGATGGCCTTTATTACAACACCGCGGCGGTGATTCAGGACGATGGAACCTACTTGGGCAAGTACCGCAAGACGCACATCCCCCAAGTAGCGCCCGGCTTCTGGGAAAAATTTTACTTCCGTCCAGGAAATCTGGGCTACCCGGTCTTCGATCTGGGCTTCGCGAAAATCGGCGTCTATATTTGCTATGACCGGCACTTTCCTGAAGGAGCTCGCGCGCTTGGCCTGAACGGCGCGGAGATTGTGTTCAACCCTTCCGCAACCGTTGCCGGTTTGAGCGAACACCTCTGGAAACTGGAGCAGCCCGCGCATGCCGTCGCCAACGGCTACTTTGTCGGCGCGATCAATCGCGTGGGTACCGAAGAGCCATGGAACATCGGCCACTTCTATGGGTCCAGCTATTTTTGCGACCCGCGAGGGCAGATCATCGCGCAGGCTTCGCGAGACCATGATGAGGTGCTAACCACCGATCTCGATCTCGACATGATTGCCGAAGTGCGCAAGACCTGGCAGTTCTATCGCGATCGCCGCCCTGACATGTACGATGCGCTGGTGAAGGCTTAAGACCATGACCAAAGACGAAATCCTACTGGCGCAGAAAGAGTTTCTTTTCCCTTCGGTGTTCCACTATTTCGAACAGCCGCTGGTGATCGATCATGCCAAGGACCAGTACGTTTGGGATGCGGATGGCAACCAATATCTGGATTTCTTCGGCGGCATTGTCACCGTCAGCGTGGGCCACTGCAACACCACCGTGAATGCAGCCGTACACGCGCAGATGGACAAGCTGCAGCATGTTTCCACCGTGTTCGCCAATGAGCCGCAGGTTGCCTTGGCGAAGAAGCTTGCATCGCTCACGCCCGATCGAGCGCTGACAAAATCGTTCTTCACCAACAGCGGCACCGAAGCGAATGAGACCGCCATCCTGGCCGCGCGCTGCTATACGGGTTCAAGCGAAATGGTTGCGTTGCGCCATTCTTATCACGGGCGCTCCGCCATGGCCATGACGCTCACGGGCCAGGCAAGCTGGCGTCTGGGCGGCGTTCCGCAGCCTGGTGTGATCCACGCTCACAATGCGTATTGCTACCGGTGCCCATTCGGGCTCACCTATCCTTCCTGCGAACTGCGATGCGCGAAAGATATGGATGAGGCGATCCGCACTTCCTCTTCGGGCCACATTGCCGCACTCATCGCCGAGCCCATTCAGGGTGTGGGAGGCTTCATCACGCCACCGAAAGAATACTTCCCCATCGTGCGCGACATCGTCAAACAATACGGCGGCCTGTTCATCGCCGATGAAGTGCAAACTGCGTGGGGCCGCACCGGCAACAAGTGGTTCGGCATTGAGCATTGGGGCGTCGTGCCCGACATCATCACCAGTGCCAAAGGGTTAGGTAACGGCGCGCCCATCGGCCTCACCATCGCGAAGCCTGAAGTGGCCGACGCGCTCAAGGGCGTCACCATCTCCACGTTCGGCGGCAACCCGGTCACGTCAACAGCAGCCAAGGCTGTGGTGGATTTCATCGAAGAACAAAGCCTCCCGCGCAACGCGGCCGAGGTGGGTGCTTATCTTCGCGCCGGTTTGGAATCGTTGCAAGAGAAGCATTCACTCATCGGCGAAGTGCGCGGCATGGGCCTACTGCAAGCCCTCGAACTTGTGGAAGATCGCCAAACCAAGAAGCCGGCCAACACTGCCACGCTGCGGATTCTGGAAGCCGCCCGCGAGAATCGGATTCTCCTCGGCAAAGGCGGCCTTTACGGGAATGTCCTCCGCATTTCGCCTCCGCTGAATATTCAGCAAGCCGATGTGGACCAGTTCCTCTTGGCGCTCGATAAGAGTTTTGTGCAAGCGGGAGCGGTTGCGTAATGGTGCCGCCCCACGCGGAGATCGCACGGCTGTTTCCTGATCTGCATCCGGCCTTCTCGCCGCAGGAGGCGCTGGTGGAAGCGAACCGGTGCCTGTACTGCTTCGATGCGCCATGCGCGGAGGCGTGCCCCACGCACATCGACGTGCCCCGGTTCATCAAAAAGATCAGCAGCGGCAATCTGCGCGGCTCGGCCACCGCGATCCTTGAGGCGAATATTCTGGGTGCCAGTTGCGCGCGTGTCTGCCCCGTGGAAGTGTTGTGCGAAGGTTCATGTGTGATGCATCGCTATAACAAAGCGCCTATCGAGATTGGGCGCTTGCAGCGGCATGCCATGGATGATTTCTATTCACGCGGCGCATTGCTTCCCATGCCCGCCCTACGCGCGGACGCGGGCCATGTTGCCTGTATCGGCGCGGGTCCGGCATCGCTGGGCTGCGCGGCTGAGTTGC
>JBBROT010000028.1:0-16910 GCA_038229155.1 Bryobacterales bacterium
ACCACCTGACCGGCCCCCGCATGGCGAAAGGGGGATATGGATGACGCGGGTTCGTACGTAAAGCGGCTGATGGCTCGAAAATGATCGACCTCGATGCCGGTGTGGTCGCAACGGATCGCCGCCTTGACTGAGCCATCCGGTTCAGCGAGCGACATCAGCCTGAGACGGACCTTCTGGCCATCCCGCACCGCGATGGGGCGAAGGAACTCCACCGCTTCGAAGCGAATTGCCTTACCCGGCTCGACGAGAGCGCTGGCCACTTGCGCCATCGCCTCCAAGCCCACCACCGCCGGAAGCAGGCGTTCACCTTCGAAGACATGCTCATCCAGGTACGGGTCCGATTCACGCTGCAGCACAGCTTCCGCGATCAACTCCACACCGGGAACGAACAGCTTGGGCTCTTCGAGGAAGCGAAGAAAAGGCAGCGCGACATCTTCATGCCGCAGAGTGGGCAACTCGCCCACACGTCCGGACACCACGGTGCGGGATGGTGCATCGCGCATGGTCATCAGCCGTTCCAGAACGGCGACGCCAGCTTCTATGGGTATGGGCGTGATGCCGGAATTCAGCAGGCTGTCCAACGTGCCGAGCCGCTCTCCCATGCCCGCGCCCGCCCATACAGACCAATCGATAGTGAAGCAATGCAGGCCTGGGTGCGCGTCACTCCATTGCTCCAGCGTTCGAGCCATCCATTCGTTGGCGAGGGCATAATCGGCTTCGCCGCGAAGACCGGCTTGCGCGATGATAGACCCGAACGCGCACACCCTGCGGAGGCGATGGGAGCCGGCGGCGGCGAGTATATTGCTGAGGCCGTCCACCTTCGGAGCGAATGTCTGTTCGAGGGAATCGCGGTCCAGAGTCGCCAGGGATTGCGGAGTGTTGATTCCGGCCGCGTGAAGGATCACTGTAGGTTCGCCGAAGGCCGCGCGAATTTCCGACATCGCGCTGTTTACCGGCTCCGCCTGTGTCACGTCGGCGACGTAGTAATTGCAATCCACTCCGGTACCGCGGATGCGCGCGAGGTTCGCCGATAGCTCCGTGTTATCCGCTGGATTGGAACGGCCAAGGATAGCCAGCTTCGCGCCGCTTTTTCGCGCCAGGGCAAGGGCGCATTCCGCACCAATGCCTTTACCGCCGCCGGTCACCAGCAAGACGTCGTCAGCGGAGAGCCCATGGCGTTCCTCGCCGCCGTCTTGCAATAGCCGGAGCCGTCTTTCATAGCGGCATCCCGCGACACTATACCGGACTTCATGGAAGCCGCTGGTCTGTTCCAACTCCGAGAGCACCCACTCCAGCGCCTTTGCGTGGTTGGCTGGCACATCCACGATGGAGACTTGCATCCGCGGAAACTCAAGAGCAGCGCTTCTGAAGAAGGGCGCGAAGGAGCCGCCATCCTGGATCAATGCGAGTCGCTTCACCTTGTCATGCAATGCGGACTGAACAGCTTCACGGAGCGGCTGGAGCGAACTGCGGTCCATGCCCGCGGGTGCGACCAATATGAGGCCGTCGACCGCGCCAGTTTTCGCGGCGCATGAGACGCGAAGCTGTTCGGCGAGCGGCGAAGGGCCGAGCGTCACGATGCTCCATTCGGTGGAGGACTCCACCCGTACACGCCGGCTTGGCTGCTGTGTCCAAATCACTTCGAACATCCGGGTCCACGCAGCGACACCGGCTAACCGGTCGTACTCCCCGGTGCTCTGAGGGCTGAGGCGATGCTGTTCCAAGGCATCCGCCGCCTGGGCGACGGTGAGCCCGGAATAATCGACGATGCCCGGCGGGGTGCGAATGTTCAGCCGATGGGCCGCTTCCACCAGAATCTGGCTGACAGAGATGGAGTTCAGATGCAGATCGCGAAGAAGATGGCATTCCGGTTGAACGATGGATTCCGGCAGCTCGGTACGCGTGGCGATAAGGGTTCGCAAGACGACCAGCGCGGAATCTTCCGAGGCGGCAGCTTTGGCTTCGGGCGGCGCGGGCGTGACAAGCGCGCGCGGCTTTTCAGGACGCCCGTGAACGGGAGCCATCTCACAGGGATTCGCAAAAAATGTGGGATTCCAGTCAGGGTTGAACGCGCGGGAGAACCGGCCGGCGAACAAGCGGTCGCACAGTAGTTTGCTTCCGAGCGCATACGCCGCGCCCAATGCTTTCATGAGTCCTTCGAAGGACGCGCCGCCGGCATCAAGCGGCAATACCGGCTTCCCTGTGCACTGCCGCGCGATGCCGGTTAACACTTGGCCAGGGCCGGCCTCGATCAATAAATCACAGCCAGCAGAAGCCTGAGAAAGAGCTTGCTCAAAATGAACCGGATGCTCTAATTGCTGACAGAGCATCTCTTCAATTCCCGAGGCGGAAGACAGTTCCTGACCTGTGATGGTGGACAACATACGGCGGGGTGGCGCGCTGAATGTTTCGCGCGCCAAACATTCCATCAACGCGGGCCTGGCACCCGCCAGCAATCGCGAGTGAAACGCATGTGAGACATTCAGGCGCTTGGCTTCGATGCCTTGTGAACGGCTGCGACCGATGATCATCTCGATGCTGGCCGCTTCGCCGGACACAACCGTTTGCAGGGGAGAATTCAGGGCCGCGATTTGAACTCCGCTGCCGTTCAAGAGCGCGTGCACGACGGCGGGATTCGCTTCGATGGCGGCCATTGCGCCCTCCGCGCCGCGAACCTCAGCCATCGCTTTGCCGCGTGCCGTGGCGATGCGCAACGCGGCATCTTCGGAAATAATTCCCGCCCAATGCAGCGCGGTAATTTCCCCCAAACTGTGCCCCACCGCGACTGAAGCATGGATGCCGAAATAATCCATCACACGCAAACCGGCGAGAGATGCGGCGACGATACAGGGTTGCGCGTCAGCGGTGCCATGGCTGGGTTTCGTTGGCAGATTGGCGCGATGATAAAGGCCGCGCAAGAAACTGAAGCGGCCCTCCCATGTCTCGCAGGCACCGTACACCGGTGAAGCCTGTCCGGAGAACAAAAAGCCGATAGAGGGAACCGAATCTCCGCCGCCGAGAAAGATGCCTGCCTCGGCATCGAGACGTTGCGCGATGCCTTCTTCGAGCCACTGCTTCGCCTTGCACAGAGCGGCGTCGAGCCGTGCGGGCGTGTTGGCGCACACCGCCAACCGGACGGAACTGTTGTCCTGATGTTTCGCCAGGTAAGCGGCCAGATCGGTCAATTCGCTGAGCGCCAGGCGGGCCGCGAACTTGGAGACGCGCGCTACTTGCTCCGCCAACTCCGCTGCATCGGCGGCCGCGAAGAGGAACAGTTCGCAAGCCTGCGGCGCGCTGAGCTGCGCTTCTTCAGCGGCCGTGATTGTAGAGCGGCGCTGACTTGCCAAGCCTTCCAGCGTGAGATGCGCGTTGATTCCGCCGAAACCCATGGCGCTGACGCTAGCCCGCAAGGGTGCATCGGCCGGCCAGATGCCACCGTGTTTGACAACACGCAAGGCCGGAGCTTCACCCAGCAACTCCTTGTGGGGCGAATCGCACCCCGTGGTGGGAGGCACAATTTGCGAATGCACCGCGAGGGTGGCTTTCAGCAGGCCTGCGATTCCGGCCGCCGCTTTCGTGTGACCGATATTGGCTTTAATGGAGCCGATAGCAGCGGGAGGCGCGCCCGCATTGGCGTTGCGCCGCACGCGCGAGATGGCTTGAAGCTCTGTTGCGTCTCCGACGGCGGTGCCCGTGCCGTGACCTTCGAAATAGACCACTGTGTCGGCGCGGTAACCGGCTTTCTCATAAGCCCGTTCGAGCGCCAGTGCCTGGCCCGCTGCTTCCGGCCGCGCGATGCCTCCATGTCCGTCTGAGGAGACGCCCCATCCTTTAATGAGCGCGTACACATGCCGGCCATGCGCCAGCGCTTCCGCATATCGCATCAGCACTACAAAGCCGGACCCCTCGCCCGGCAGGAAGCCCGCGGAGGCGGCGTCATAGATTCGCATCTTGCCGGTGGCCAGTGCGCCCAAGACGGAAAAGCCGGCCAATTCGAACGGGTCGATGCTGAGATCGACGCCACCTGCCAGCACCACGTCCGCATCGCCGCATTCCAGCGCGCCGCACGCGTTCGTTACGGCCAGCAGCGAGGAAGCGCAGGCACCATCCACGGTGTAGCCGCCCCCTTTCAGATCGTGATAGTTGCAGATGCGGCCCGCGATGGTGTTCGAAAGTCCGCCAGCTAGCGATTCGTCGCCGGTGGCGGGAAAGGGTGCTTTATAAAGGGCTTCGACGCGCTCCAGAAACTCGCCGTGGTTTTCGCGAGGCATACCGGCGGTGCCTTCATTGAGCACCGAATGGAGAACCCGGCGCACATAGGGCCATCGTAGACGCAGCGTGTTGGCTCGCGAAAATTCACCCGTCAGCGTGTTGCCTAAGAAGACCGCTGTCTTGCGCCGGAGGTCTTCACCCGCATTAATCAGGCCCGCATCTTCGAGAGCCTGTGTTGCGACGTCAAGCGCCAGCCAGTGGCTGAGATCGGCCGTTCGATAGGTCTGGGCGGAGACGCGAAAACGTTCGCGGTCAAACCGGTAATCCTCAATTACGGCGGCTGTGCCGGTCGAGATGCGATCTTCCGGATCGTCATAATCGGCAACGCGCAATCGCTCCTCCGGGATGGCTCTGAAAGCGCGCCGTTGAGCAAGAGCGTTCTCCCACAGCTCACGCGGCGAACGCGCGCCAGGATAGCGGCAAGCCATACCGACGATTGCGATGGGTTCCATAATTGGTCCGGTTGTTGACGCTAGTGCGCGGTGGTTGCCAGGGCTTCCACTTTCTTGAAACTGACCGCTTCGCTTCGTTTCGCCAACTCGCCCATCCAAAGGAAAGCGCCACGCACGCCGCTGGTGACCAGCAGCGCGAGAAACAGACCGAACACCGCATGGTTCACCAGCAGAACGCCGTAGATGGCCGCCACGCTCAATCCGAAGAGAACCTGGCGCGCCGGTTTGATGGGCGTGGTGGCGGGATCGGGAATCATGTAAAGCGAGAACAGAATGAACGCGGCACTGGTGATGGGCACGAAAGGTACTATCAATGGGATGCCGAAGATCTCGCTGCGGAGGATGCCCTGCACCGCAAAGCCCGCCCACCATGCGAGAACCAGTGGCAGGCGGCCGGTGAAGCGGGCATGAACGAAAACGCCGGTGATGAGGATCAGCCCGGGGATGAGCCAATACCAGATGCCGGTCACATTCTCAGTGAATTGATAAGGAGGTGCCAAGCCCACTGACGGAATGAAGAGCAGAGTTGCCGAAATGCCCAGGTTCGAGGGATTGAAAATATGTTGCGTCTGTCCATTGCCCACGGGGGCGCGGAAGAGCCGCTTCGATGCGATGGAAAGTCCGGCCGCAAATACGATGGGAGCCAGGCGCGCATTCGGGTACATCAACATGGCGCATGCCAAGCCCGGGATTATGCAGGGCGGCAGAAAATTTACAAAGTTGGCCCAGTTTCCGGAATAGCGTGGACGCCGGCCCGCGCCCCAGGCGTCGACATATTCGAGCAACAGACTGAACGCTATGGCAGCCGCCACTCCCGCAACCGGATGCGCGTACGCCTGCTCAAAACCCAGCACCGTATTGCCGGCTACCGTCCAGAGCACGATCAGGATTGTGAAATACCAGAGCGCGAAAAAACGCTTGAACGAACTTTGATTCGGGTAAAAACGCAGAGTGGAAATTGTTGGACTCATGTGTAAATGCCTCTTTCTTACGAACCGAGAACGACGGTGTGCCAGCCTGGCTTCAGCCGCACGCTCTTGCTTTGCTGACGGCCATTCGCATCCCGCCACAACAGATCCACAGTCAGGGCGTCGTCAACATTCAGCGGCCCCAACCCGAAATGCAGTTCGGGACTTTTCTTTCCGGAGTGGCCGCTGCCGCCATCTATTTGGGAAAACAGTTTGCGTTCACCCGCATGCACCACGGCGGTTGCGCCAATTGCCGGATAGCCCAGAGCTGTGCCGGGCCGGCCTTCCATTACGGTGAATTCGGTGGCGCTTTGAGAGACCGGCATCAATAAGCGCAAGCCGAGAAACGCGCCAACTCTCTTGCTGCGATTCCGGAAGAAGTAAGAATCCGACCATTGATTCCCGAATGCAAAATCGAGGCTGCCATCGCCGTCCACATCGGCTGTCGCGATCGCGCGGCTAACCATGCCGTCTTCCAGGCCCACGCGCGAAGCCGCGTTCTGAAATCTGCCGTTCGCGCCTTGTACGAAGAAGGCGGCTTTGTCATCGCCGCTAACATCGTCGCCAGGGTTGAAGCGCGGCCAATAGCGAGGGTCGTGCATGAGGCTGTCATTGCCCGTTCCCAGCGCCTGCAATTCGGGCCATCGATTGATGCGGCCTTTGAGGAAGCCCGTGGCTTGGATCGCCTCGAGTTTTCCGTCGTTGTTGAAATCCGCCAGACGCAAATCCCAACCCCAGCCGCTGCGCGAGAGGCCCGCTTTTTCACTGCTCTCGACGTACGGCGCAACGCCTTTGGCCATCAGGTTCTTGTCTCCATTGCTCAGCCAAAGAAAGTGGCTCTCCTGCAAGGCGTATTCATCGGCGATGTTGCTGACGTAGATATCGGGAATGCCGTCGCCATTCATGTCGGCGAAATCGACGCCCATACCTTTGAATGAATCCTTGCCGAGCACGCACGATGAAGGCGTCAGGAAAGTGCGCTTTCCCTCGAGCAACCTGAAGTGGAGGTGCCCCGGCGTGGACTCGTTATGGAGGAGCCGGTCAGGGCCGAAATCATGAGCGAAATAAATCTCTGGAAGAAGATCGCCATCCAGATCCGCCGCGCCTGCCGCCAGTACCCAGCCGTGCAACACGTCTTCACTCAAAGAAGGATTGGCGTCTTCGAAACGAACCGAAGGGCTGGTGCCGCCGGTGGCACTTTGGAAGAGCAGGAAGTGTTTGCCGCCGCCATTGAATGATCGCGACTTGGTGCTATGCATCTGTTCCGTGCCCGCGCCGGCGGCGTCCAGAATGTGCGCGCCATCCTGGAAGTAGTTTCCGATAACCAGATCTAAATGTCCGTCGCCGTCCAGATCCGCCAGAAATCCGGCGTTCGAAAACCAGCGGCCGCCGGACGGGGCGAGGTCTTGCACCACGTACGCCTCCTCGTTCAGCGCAGTTCCCGCCTTTCTGAGAAACGCGAGCGGCGTGCGGCCCCAGTAATAAACAATCAAATCGGCGAGGCCATCTTCATTCAGATCGCCGATCAGGCAGCCCATGGGTGCCATGGTCTTTGCGTCGTATAGGCCCGGCTCAGACTGCAGCGCGAAGGCGTTGAAGCGCGGCGCGGTGGTTGGCGCGGGAGAGATCAGCACTTGGTCGGTGCGCGGATCGACGGAACAAACATCGTCTGGCAAACCGTTGCCGTCTATATCGCCGAGGGCAACGGCGGCACCCACGGTGGAGATCCAACCAGCGATGCGTTTCAAGCTGGGGTGCACCTGCCGGACAAATTTCAGAGGGCTGCCGGGCGAAGTGGTGGTGAGAAGGTGGCGTTCGAAAGAAAAATCCGCCGCCAGAGTTGCCGGGTCTTCCGATGTGAGTTCGGGGCTTTTCACCGCGCCCAACAACACGATGACGGTGGCGAGCGCGGCAAGGTACGAGATGGATGACCGAAAACGGTTTCGCGCCATAAGCTATCTCGCCGCCGCTGCGAATGAAGTGGGTATCCCGTACTTTTCCCGCAGACGAATCTGCCACTCACGATAGCGATCGGAGCCGATTCCGGTTTGGTCCAGCATTTCCATCGCGAACTCCCCGGCCCTGTTCGCGCTCATGCCGCATAGCACCTCGCACACGGCATCCGTATGTGGAACCATGTTGCCCGCACGCCGCCGCGCTTGCGCCGCAAATGCAGCGCCTTGCGCCAGGTGCGTGTGCCATTCGCCGGAACGCATCTTCAAATCCTTCACGACAGAAGCCGGGACGGCTCCGGCATAAGCGCAAGCAAGGCCCACACCGCTCCAAAGATCGCCGCTTCTTTCTGTTGCCATTTGTTCGATGGCGAACGCAATCGCCTCAGTGTCAGTCCCTTCCACAAACCAGAGGCTACGGCCCAGGCCTTGATCGAAGAAACTTTGCTCACGGCGGGAGAGCCCTTTCGGGACGATGCCCGCTTCGATACTGGTCTTCCAGTGAAAATAGCCTTCGTGGAAACCGTATCCATCGAGCAGCAAGGGGTAGAGCAGCGGATCGAAGCCGCCCCTTTGCGCAATCTTATTTCTCAGCAACGGCAGCCGCGCGAATGCCCACCCGGCGCCCACGTGCACCATGTACATGTGCGGTTCGCCCGCGTTGGCCAGAAAACTTTTCAATCTGCCGCCGCCGGGAATTGGCAGCGCGTCAAGAATGGTGAGAGCCATCGCGGCACCTTCGTAGACAAAGCCGCGATACTCCACCGGAACGCGATCCAGGGCCTGCGCCAACAACGGCAAAGGCTGTTCGAGGGCAGCGTGATAGCCCTTCAGAAACATGAGACCCACCGTTTCCAGCCGCTCCTGTTGGGCCGGCGCGCAACGGCGAAAGCCGCGCGTCTGGAACTGAGTTTCGCGTGGAGAGATCCCCATCAGTTTTCTACAAACAAAGCGCCACATAAGAGAGAGTGCTCCTTGGCTGGACGGCAGTTGAGCCGCGGACCGCAGCCCGTTAAAGCAGTCAACGGTGATGCATCTGGACAGGGCTGGAACGCTGCGCGGACCGGTTTGGTTCTGGAACGCCTTCGCTCAACGGAAGAATCGCGGACGTGAGCGAGGGTTTACTTTCGGCCTGACGTGGGCCGATTAAAGGGGAGTGAGTGCCCGTGATATTTTCCGCCACCCAATACTCAACCTGATGATCCAGCTTGGTGTACAGAATTTTTTTGCCGTCCGGAGAATAAGATGGCCATCGAGCCCAGCTACCGGCCTCGAGACGTTGGCGAGGCTTGCCGGCTGGTGAACGCTCATTGATATATTCGCGACCCGCGGGTGTGTACTCGCTCCAGACAAAGCTTCCATCGGGGTTCATTCTGGGGAAATTTTTCTCTACGTAATCAGGGCCGGCAATGGTCTCGACAGTTTTGTCTTGAAGATGAAGACGGAAGATGCCCCAGGTCCAATTCCCGCCGCGAGTGGACATAAACGCGATCTGACTGCCATCCGGGGAGAAGGACGGAGCCTCGCTATACCAGTGATCGTTGGTCAGGTTCTTCAACTTGCTGGTGCGCACGTTCACCATATAAAGATTGGCTTCGAACGGCACCTCCGACGCGTGGAACACTACGCTTGCGCTATCGGGCGACCAATCGAGAGCACTCCGCACGCCGCGCAAATTTTCAATTGACCGGGTCCACACCTTGAGGTCGCCACCATCGGGCCTCGCGGTCGCAACGTCCCATCGCTCGGCTTCGCGGATCGCGAACGCGATATGTTTGCCATCGGGCGACCAGCGAGGGAAACTCGCGGGAACACTCAACGGGATGGTGACTGTCGCTCCCGTTTCCAGATTTTTGATGCGAAGCTTTTCGTTATTCCCATGGCCCGCGGCATAGACGAGTAACTTGCCTGGCGGGTCCATGCTGGCGGGGCCGGGAAGTTCCGCCGCGTCGACCGCTCGTTCCACCTTTCCGGTTTCGCGATCCAATATCTCCACACCCATGCCGCGATCCACCAGACGATGAAACAGAATCTGCTCACCGGACGCGCTCCAGGTGGGCCAACGATCATCTCCGTTGGGATCTGTGAGGGGCCGCGCTTCCCCCACCGGGAAAGGCATCACGTGAATTGCCGATGGCCGTTCCTGACTGCGGGAGAACGCGAGCCACTTGCCGTTCGGGGAGATGGCAGGCTTGTAATCCCAGAAGCGCCCGTTCGTGATGCGCAACCGGTCGCCCCCCGCGACAGGGTACAGATATACATTGCCCGTGCCTGAATCGTAACTGTGACAAACCAGCGATTCGCCGGAGGGATGAAAGGAACACGCGCCCGCCTGGCTCGCGGTTTTCGAAATGGCGCGCCTGTTCTTCCCGTTCAGGTCAACCAGATAGAAGTTCCGCTCTTTCCACGGCCCGCCTGTGAAGGCGATCGTCTTGCCATCGGGAGAGAAGACGGGGTACTCATCATCTTCCGGATCGTCTGTAATCTGTCGGTTCACCTTGGTTTTCAGATCGATCAGGAAAATATCTTTGTTGCCTTTGCGCGTTGAAGTGAAGACTAGCGACTGCGCGTCAGGAGACCACTTGGCCTCGAACTCATCGGTGGAATCGGTGGTCACCTGCGACCACTGATCAGCGCGCATATCGTAAATCCATAGATCCCAATTGCCACTGCGCTGCAACGATGTAACAAAGCGCGTGCCATCCGGCGAGATGGCGCTGTCACCGCCGCCCTGCGCGTCCGCGGCAACCTTGCGAAGGTGAAATTCCGCGGTGCTCTTGGCACCGGCACCGCAGCCCCACAGGCAGATGCACATGAACGAAAGAAACAATTCAGATCGCATTTGGCAATTGGTTCGGGGCTGGCGAAAGCCCCGTGCGTAAGATGTTGTGCCCGCGGGTGGAAATTAGCACCAGGCTGACAAACACGAAGTAGAAAATTGCCGCCACCGTGAAGATGCGTTCCGGCGGCAAAAGCCTCTGCAACAGGACGGCACCAAGGATGGCAAGCAGTGTGGCCGAGCTTTCTGTCTGCTCGATGATTGCGAACACCCGGCCCATGTGCGATTGAGCTACGCTCTCTTGAATCAGCGAAACGGATGCCACGCTGATGCCCATCACGATCACCCCCCAAACAAAAATCAAGGCCGTGGAGGCGGTGGCGTTCGCGGTGAACGAATAGACAAGCATGATCAGCGCCTCGCCCAAAAGACACGCCGCCATGAGCCCGCCTTTGCCCATCACGCGGGAGAGGTAAGGGGTAACAGGCGCGGCGCATAGACCGCCGATTCCGAACACTGTCATCTGCACACTAAACGTCGCCTCAGAAGAGTGAAGGAAGGTACGCGCGAACACCGGAGCCAAGGGAATCCAGAGGCCGACGCAAAAGAGGCTGATGGTACCCAGCCACACAATCTGACGCGCCAGTGAGTGACGATTCAGATAGCGCCACCCTTCCGTGACCCTTTGCCAGAGCGCTTCCGGCGCATCTGTCACGAAGGTTTTTGGCACGTTCGTCCCCAAGATAAACACCGCGCTGACCAGATACGTGAGTGCGTCGATCGCCAGAGTGGCTCGCAGCCCGAGCGAGTAATACAGGCTGGCGGCCAGCGCGGGCCCGACGATCAAGACCGTGGTGGATGCGCCCTGATCGAGCGCGTTGGCCTTGGGCAGACTCTCCGGACCCATGACCAAAGGAAGGGCCGAAGCGCGCGCCGGATTGAAAAATGCGAAGCCGATGGATTGTGCCGCAACAACCATATAGATCACCCACGTCACAGGCCAGACCATGGCGATAAGCGCCAACACCATGCGAGCCAAATCGCTGGCCACCATGATGAAGCGCTTATCGCAACGGTCGGCGAATGTACCCGATAAGAACGATGTGACAACCCCCGGTAGAACCTCACAACAAACCAAAGCTCCGATGATGGCTACGCTATTGCGGTCGCGCGCAAAGGCCAAAATGAGCGCCACCCGGCTAATCTGGGTTCCCGCCTGAGAGCAGATTTTAGCTGCCCAAAGATTGCGAAAGTTCGAGTTGGCTAACAGAGCAAGCGGACCCGTCTGTGTTGAAGCCGTCTTGGATGCGTCGCAGGGCGGTTGCCCATAGACCGGCGAAACGTTTGCGCTCATCGAACTGTATCTCCCGGCTAAGACTGAGCCATCCCGCATGGCTGACCGATATGCCCGCTCCACCCGAGCGTTCGGTTACCTTTACATTTGCTTCCGTTTCATGGCCAGACCAAGCGGCGTCGCCGAAGACCACTGCCGCGCCGTCTGGAACAGCAGACACGCCGACCGTGTTCTTCGGGAACACCGCTTGCCACCAGGCGGCGTCGCGCACTTTTGCCAACGCCGAGGGCACATCCGCCGTAACAATTACGCCGGTATCGATTTGCTCACTCCAGCGGTAGCGAGCGTTCTCTCCGGTGGCCATCTTGCGGGCCAGACGAGAGAGAAAATCATCCCAGCCCTCGCTCAACTCCACAACGGCGCGGTCGGAATACTCGCCTTCATCGGACACTTTCAGGATAGAGTTATGCGCGTCAACGCCATGAAGACAATAGGCGATCGAGCTAACCCCGCCGACACCCATGAATTGCCACTCGAAGCGCAGCATTGCGGGTTCCTGCCGGGTAAGCACGCGTCCACTGAAAAAATCGCCGTCGCCAAAATGAAAGGAAAATTTCGCGCCTGGGCGGTCCAGGCCTCCCTCCACGTCGGCGAACCAAAGGCGGATGGACTCGGGTTCGGTCAGGTTCCGCCAGCATTCCGCAAGGCTGCCGCAAATCGCGACGCTTCGTTCAATGGTTCTTTGAGCGGTTGGCATGACAGTGATCTCAGCAGGCCGGTGCCAGCCATTCCCGTGAGACCCTGGTCGCGACCGACCGCCGCAGAATGGTGAGGGAGAGGATCACGCAGCTCTCATGATCGATGGTCTTGACCACGCCTTCGCAGCCGCGCAAAGGTCCGCCGGTCAGTCTTACGCGCTCCCCTTCTTCCATCCGGGGCCAGGCCCGCATGGGAAGACCGGTCTGGACAACACGCTTCAGGCTATCGATTTCAATATCGGGAATAGGCTCCGGGTCACGGCCGCAACCGAGTATGCGGACCACACCGGGGGTGGTCACAATCAGGCCTTGAATTTCGGTGCGGACGCGGCAGAACACGTAACCGGTAAACAGCGGCACCTCGGCGCGAACCGCCCGCGCGCCCCTCTTCCTGCACATCGGGAGGAAGATCTCATAGCCTTTGTATGTCAACATTTCCGCCACCATCTGCTCAGCTTGCGGACGTACCTGGATGGCGAACCAGCGATTCATTTGAGAATGAAACATCGGAACCTCCTGCGAGTGAAATACTTGTGCTGATTAAATTGGAAGTGAGCTAAAGGGAAGGGACGGGGATCAGGTTCCAGTGACGGAGAACAAATAACGGCGACGTGGCACTTGCCTTATTCGCGTTTTTTATTAATCGATAACTAGCAATATCGTTGGTATCAAGCTAAGTGCGATTGGAAAAAACGCATCGGCGGATAAAAATAATGCTACTGCCCAGGAGTAAGCTCGTGACTGTGCTGGAACTGGTAGGGGCCGAAAAGACCTATAAAAACAGCGTATACAGCATGTTCGGTACGACATTGGTTATACCTTCACCCATCTTGGGCGAGAAGACAAGCTGCCGCAAGAAATGCCCGGTTTGCCTTCCGCTAATTCATGGGGAATAAAACTAAATTAGCCCCACTGCCTTACGTGAGACCTGATTATGCGATAACCCCGGAATCTTGTCAACACGTTGTTTTTCTTTGTGATGTTTTTCTTTTGACCTTAGCGGCAGCCGCCACACCGGCACGCTCGAGTGCCGACAGAAAGGTCTTCATCTGTACTTTCGTATCGGCGATGCGGTCGTGAGTTGGCGATTGTGTTTCGAACGTGCAGACGCCGGTGTAACCGATGTCGTAGATGGCGCGGGTTGCGGCATTCACGTCAACTTTGCCTTCTCCGAGCCAGGTCTTATCTTTAGATATGGAATTCGCAAATGCGGTTTCGGCCCAGCAGCCGGATCTCGTGACCGACGTCGAAACCACCGATGTTGGTTGCGTTTCGGATGTCGTACCAGACCTTCAACGCAGGCGAGTCTACTGCATCGAGAATGCGAATCGTCGATTCGGCAGAGATGGTGTTCTCGATTCCGACAACCAGGCCCTCATTGGCAGCGAGAGCGGAGAGCCGTCGAAGGGGTTCAACAATAGCCTTTTGCTCCTCCCCACTCTCAACCGCGCACTTCCCGAAGAACACCAGCATGAGCACCCGTGCGCCACGCGCCTTGGTGATCCGCAGGCCTTCCCGGGCCCACATTTCCGCTTGCTCACTGTTCTTCAGGCAATCCACGTGAAGCACGTCGATGTAGGTAGCTGAAATGCGAATGGAGTACTTCCTGGCAGCTTCATTCCATCGGTTTTGCAGCCCGGCGTCGGAAAGGGGAAGCCTTCCGGAAGAGGGTAGACCGAGAGCGGCCTATATGTTTTGAAAACCCAGTCCCGCCGCTACGGCAACCGCCTCAGGATCGGTCGGAAGTCCAAGAGCGTCATCCATGATGCCTAATTGCACCGCTGCCTGGTCCGCTCGCACCAGGCCGGCTGCTGATAACGCCAAGAGAAAGTCGCGTCGCTTCATCCGTCTAATCCCTGAGTTGCAAGCTGTTCATCAGCTTGTCCGTCGCAGTGTATGCTTCACGTACCCATTCAACGATCTTTCCCGGTTCCGGTGAGTATTCGAGTTCGATGCTCACGGCACCATTGAACCCGGCGTCGCGAAGCTCCCGAAGGTAGCTCTCAAACGGAACGCAGCCTCGCCCGGGAGGCAGGTCGCCATGAACTTTTCCGTCGCAGTCTGACAGGTGAACATGAACAATGCGCCCCGCCAGTTCGCGTATTCGATCAGGAGAATCCCGCGCCAGAACCAAGTGGGAAATGTCCACGTTGGCGCCCACGGATGCCGAGCCGACATCGCGCAGAAACTCAGACATCTTCGTCACATTATTGATGATGGAAAGCTGAAAGGGTTCAATCTCCACCGCAATCTGGAGACCTGCGCCCGCGGCATATTCACCTAAAAGTTGCAGCCCTTCGACCGCCCATTTCCATTGATCCTCGGGACGAATCACCTGCTTTTCCCAAATGTATTCACCAACGACAATGAGAAAGTTTTGCGCATCCAGTCCGCGGCCTAGATCCAGATAAGCCTTAGCACGGTCTACATGAAACCGGCGCACTGGCAAGTTGAAATCCGCCAGCCCTAAGGCGCACCCGACAATGGAACGAACTGGCAGCCCGACATCCGCGCAAGTCTCCCGGATCAGTTGCCGCTCTTTATCATCGATTTCGAGCGGGTCGGCGAAGATGTCGATCGTATCGAAGCCAATCTTTTTTGTGAGCCGGATACCTTCGGCTGTATCGATGCCGGAACCAGCCCAAGCGGAGTTGATAAGACCAAGTTTCATATTCTGTCAAGTTTCATATTCTTCCTTGCGGAATACCGCGATGCTATCATAGCGACAATTGTTTATGAAACCGTTCATGAAGGGTTGTTGCGCATGAGCTTAGATTTGGACCTGGGCCACTCGATTCCGCCGCCAATCCGTTCCGACTACCGTATCGGAGCTATCGGAGCCGGCTTCATTATGCGCGACATCCAACTCCCCGCCTACCGGAAGGCAGGCTTCCAGGTTGTCGCACTTGCATCACGAACACCTGAGATCGCACGAGAAGTGGCCGACGTTCGCGGCATTCCAAAAGTCTATGATTCAATCACGGAGCTGTTGCAGGATGAGACGCTCGAGATCCTGGACATTGCGGTTCCTCCCGACAGACAAGTCGATATTGTTCGCCAGATTGTTAGCTTAAAAGCAAAACCGAAGGGCATCTTGGCTCAGAAGCCTCTTGCGACTAATCTAGCCGACGCCGCGGAGATGGTGAAACTGTGCGCCTCTATCGGAACCGTTCTTGCCGTGAATCAAAACATGCGCTTCGATCCCTCGATTCGAGCACTCCATACATTGCTTCAGCGCGGTTACCTGGGAGTGCCCGTTTTCGCCACCATCGAACTTCGGGCCGTGCCGCATTGGCAATCGTGGTTGAAGGAGTATAACCGCCTCACGCTGCTCAACATGAGCGTCCATCATCTGGACACGTTTCGATGGCTATTCGGAAATCCGGAAGCCGTTTACACCAGCGCGCGGAAAGACCCCCGGACGAACTTCGCGCACGAAGATGGGATCTGTCTTTACATCCTGGAATACAGCAATGGATTCCGGGCCTCCGGGTGGGACGATGTGTGGGTGGGGCCAATGAGCGTACTCCAGAATCAGGATCCGTACATTCGCTGGCGTGTCGAAGGCACTGAGGGTGTTGCGGAAGGTTGGCTGGGCTGGCCTTATTATCCAAATCGCCAGCCAAGCACGATCCGGTTCAATACCCTGAAACAGCCCGACGTTTGGTTCGCGCCGCAGTGGCAGGAGGCCTGGTTCCCCGATGCGTTTAGCGGCCCGATGGCAGCCCTGATGGATGCTCTCACCACCGGGCAAGAACCTCAGAATAGCGGCTCTGACAATCTGGCGACCATGGCCTTAGTGGAAGCTTGCTACTTATCGCTTTCGCAGAAACGACGGGTGGAACTGTCAGAGTTAGCTAGCGTCGGGGCGCCGGCAGACCGATAAATGCCTCGGAAGAGCCAGAGCGTTCCAACCATGAAAGACGTTGCGCTGAAGGCGGACGTGTCGATTGGGACGGTCTCCCGGGTGTTAAATAACATTGAAAATGTGGATATCGCGCTTCGGGAAAAAGTAACTCGCGTCATCCAGGAGTTGGGCTACCGGCCTAACTCGCGCGCGCAGAGTTTTGTGCGGGAGCGTTCCAACGTAATTGCATTCGTGCTTTCGAACGGGCGCAACCTGAGTAACCTTCACGCTCAAATTTTATTAGGCATCGAAGAATTTTGTGCCGAATCGGGATACAATCTGCTGTTTACCCGGTTGCGCTACGAAGCCGATCAGCCGGCGTCTTCCCTGCAACTGCCTAACGTGCTGGCCACGCGCGGCATGACCGATTGCGTGATCGCGGGTGGCTCCAATCATGCGAACTTTTTGGAGGCTCTTGATCGATTGGGCATGGGATATGTCGTGCTGGCAAACGACGTGAGCGGGGATGTCTTACCCGCCTGCAACTTTGTTCGCTACGATGACCGCGGCGGATTCCGGGCGGCAACC
>JBBROT010000029.1:0-16718 GCA_038229155.1 Bryobacterales bacterium
GGCCTTTCGTTCATGGGTCAGACGGATGAAATCGCGCCGGCCGATAAGAAAATGTATGCCTTGCGCGATGTGACCGGCACCGTGGAATCGATCGCCCTGATCGCATCCTCCATCATGTCGAAGAAGCTGGCGGAAGGCATCGACGCTCTGGTGCTCGATGTTAAAGTAGGCTCCGGCGCATTCATCAAGAAGCAGGTGGAAGCGCGCCGTCTGGCGGCGATGATGGTGGGCATTGGCCGCCGCATGGATAAGAAGGTCCAGGCCCTTATCACCGATATGAATCAGCCGCTAGGCTATGCCATCGGCAATGCGCTCGAAGTGATGGAAGTTTCGCAAACTCTGCACAATGAGGGTCCGGAAGATTTGCGCCGCCTCTCTCTGGAACTGGCTGCCCGCATGATTTTCCTGGGCAAGATTACCAAGACTCTGGACGAAGCGCGCCAGTTGGCCGAGCAGAAATTATCCGACGGTTCCGCCTACCAGAAATTCCGCGAAGTGGTGGAAGCGCAAGGCGGCAATCCGCAGGCGCTCGAGAAGTTCGAACTGCTTCCGAACGCCACAGGCATGCGCGAAATCACCACGTCGCGCGCCGGCTATGTCAGCGCGATCAATGCCGAAGATATCGGCCGCGCCTCCACCATGATGGGCGCGGGGCGCAACACGAAAGACGATGCCATCGATCCGGCCGTGGGTGTGATTCTCGAAGTGAAATCGGGCGAGAAGGTGGATTCGGGCGCGGTGCTGTGCCGCCTTTATTACACCGATGAAGCAACGCTCGAAGAAGCAGCGGGCATGGTGGAAGACGCCTTCCGCATCTCCGCCGCCAAGCCGGACGAACGCGAGTTGATCCTCGAAGTCGTCGGTTAGCCGGATGGGCCGTTTCACCGGCGTTCTCGGAATCATCGCTATTCTGCTGATCGCGTTTCTGTTCTCGACGAACAGGCGCGCCATCAAAGCGCGGGTGCTCTTCTGGGGCCTCGGGCTGCAACTGCTCTTCGCGGTCATTGTGCTGAAGACGGGCTTTGGCGCGGTGTTTCAGAAGATCGGAGAAGGCGTGAATGCCATGCTGGGTTATTCCGTCGCGGGCAGCGAATTCGTCTTCGGCCCGCTCGGAAACGGCACCGGGCCCTTCCCCCAATTTCTGCAAGGCATCAAGGCGGGTTCGGGCGTGTTCTTCGCGTTCCAGGTACTGCCCATCGTCATCTTCATCGCTTCGTTTTTCTCCATCCTGTATTACCTGGGCGTCATGCAAATTTTGGTGAAGGCCATGGCGATCGGCATGCAGAAGGTGTTTGGCGCAAGCGGCGCGGAATCCTTGAACGTCGCGGCCAGCATCTTTATGGGCCAGACCGAAGCGCCTCTGACCATCCGGCCGTTCATCGCCAGCTTGACGGAATCGGAGTTGTTCACCATCATGGTGAGCGGCATGGCGCATGTTTCCGGGGCCGTGATGGTTGCTTACGTGGCGATTGCGCATGTCAGCATCACACATCTTTTGACCGCTGTGATTATGACCGCACCGGCCACCATCATGCTTGCAAAAATTTTCATCCCCGAAACCGGAACCCCTGTCACCGCCGGGCGCGTGGATGTGAAGACGGAAAAGACGGCCGTGAACGTGATCGATGCGGCGGCCCAGGGCGCAGGCGACGGCCTGCATCTGGCGCTGAATATCGGCGCGATGCTGATTGCTTTCCTCGCGCTGATCGCCATGGTGAACGGCATCCTCGGTTGGGTCCACACGCTTCCCGCCATGGGTTGGATGCCGGGTTCGCTCCAGCAGATATTTGGGTTCGTTCTTGCGCCTCTGGCCTGGCTGATGGGCGTCTCCTGGCACGATTGTGCGTCTGTGGGCAACCTGCTGGGTACGCGGCTGGTGCTGAATGAGTTCGTCGCGTTCTTAGATCTGGCCGGATTGCGCGGCACCATGGACGCGCGCTCCGTCGTGATCTCCACGTTCGCTTTGTGCGGCTTCGCCAACCTGAGTTCCATTGCGATTCAGATTGGCGGTATCGGTGCGCTGGCACCCGTCCGCAAGCCGGATCTGGCCCGCCTCGGTTTGCGCGCGGTGGCCGCCGGATCGATGGCAAACTTTATGTCAGCGTGCATTGCGGGGATACTGCTGTGATCGATCAAGCGCGCGCGTTCTTGCTGGAACGCACTTATCTGCGGCCGCGCGTTGCCGTGATCCTCGGTAGCGGACTTGGCGCTTTTGCTTCGGAACTTTCGAGCCCGGTCGAGATTCCCTACGCCGGAATTCCGGGCTTCCCGAAGGCGACCGCCGTGGGCCATGCGGGCAAGTTGATCATCGGTGAACTGAGCGGCACTCCGGTGGCCGTGATGGCAGGCCGGGTTCACTTATATGAAGGCTACACCGCGGCCGAAGCGGCTTTCGGCACGCGCGCCCTGGGTCTCTTCGGCGTGCGAACGTTGGTGGTGACCAACGCCGCGGGCGGCATCGGCGCGCACCTGCAACAAGGGTCGCTGGTGCTGATTAGCGATCACATCAATTTGCAGGGGCAGAACCCGCTGACGGGCGTGAACGATGATACATTAGGCCCTCGCTTCCCCGATATGACGGAGGCTTACTCGCACCGCTTGCGCGCCCTGGCCCAACGTGTGGCGCAGGGCATGGGGCTGCACCTTCATGAAGGCGTCTATGCCGCTCTGCCCGGCCCCAGTTATGAAACGCCCGCTGAGATTCGCTACCTGCGCGCCATCGGTGCGGACCTGGTGGGCATGTCCACCGTGCCGGAGGCGATCGCGGCCAATCATATGGGCCTCGAAGTGTTGGGCATCAGTTGCGTCACCAACCTCGCCAGCGGACTCTCTGGCAAGAAGCTCGATCACGGCGAAGTTCTGGAAACGGGCAATCGCACACGAGGCTTGCTGGTGGAATTGCTGCGCTCCATCTGCACGGCAAAGGACATCGCTCCCACGCATGACTGAAACTGAACTTGTTGCTGCCGCCATCCAGGCGCGCGGCAACGCTCATGCGCCTTACTCGAACTTCCTTGTCGGTGCCGCTTTGGAAGATTCGGAAGGGCGCGTCCATACCGGCTGCAATATCGAGAACGCAACTTACGGCTTGACGATTTGCGCGGAACGCATCGCCATGTTCAAGGCTCTTTCCGAAGGTTCGCGCACGTTCCGCCGCATCGCCGTAGTGGCCGATAACAAGCAACTCACTCCGCCGTGCGGTGCCTGCCGCCAGATACTGTGGGAGTTCGCCGGAGACACCGAAATCATCCTCGCCAACCTGACCGGCCAGACCGAAACTTTGCGCTTGTCCGCTCTCTTCCCCCGCGCTTTCGATGCAACGTATTTGTAGTCTTCTGCTGGCCGCGGCATTTTGGTGCACGGCCGCTGAGCCGTCCGATTGGATCGTGACCGCGCGTTACTTAGTCACGGTCGATCCGCGGCATCGCATTATCGAACACGGCGCGCTTGCTATCACGGGCGGCAAAATTCAGGCCGTGGGCACCGCGGTCGAAATCAACAAGCGCTTCCTCGCGAAGAACCGCCTAGACCGGCCCGATTCACTGGTTGCGCCCGGCCTCATCAACACACACACTCACGCGGCCATGTCGTTGCTGAGAGGCATCGCCGATGATCGCCGTCTTCAGGATTGGCTGGAGCATTTCATTTTCCCCGCTGAAGCGAAGAACGTCACGCCGGAGTTCGTCCGCTGGGGCACGCGCCTGGCGTGTCTCGAAATGCTGCTTTCCGGAACCACCACCTTCACAGACATGTACTATTTCGAGGAGGTGGTGGCCGAAGTCACGCGCGAAGCCGGCATGCGCGGCATGCTGGGCCAGACCGTGATCGGCTTCCCCGTCGCCGATGCGAAGACGCCCTCCGAGGGACTGGCGCGCACCGCCCGCTTCCTCGATACGTTCGGCGGGGACCGTTTGATTGTACCGGCCGTTGCGCCGCATGCCATCTATACCAACTCCGCTGAGACACTCAAGGCTGCGCGCGCACTGGCGGATCGCTTTCACGCGCCGCTCGTCATCCACCTCGCCGAAACAAAAAAAGAAGTGGACGATTGCATGGCGCAGCACGGCCTGTCGCCCGTCGCTTATCTCGATTCGCTCGGCGTTCTCACCGGCCGCACCATTGCCGCTCATAGCGTGTGGGTTTCGGATGACGACATCCGAATTCTCAAAGCGCGCAGTGTGGGTGTGGCCCACTGCCCTTCCAGCAACATGAAATTGGCAAGCGGCGCCGCGCCCGTAATCAAGCTGCTGAATGCCGGCGTCAACGTGGGCTTGGGTCCCGATGGCCCGGCGGGCAGCAATAACGATTTCAACCTCTTCGAAGAAATGGACCTGGCCGCCAAACTGCAAAAACTGGTCACAATGGATCCCGAAGCCTTACCCGCGCGAACAGCCATGGACATGGCGACCATCGGCGGCGCGCGCGTGTTGGGCCTCGATGCGAAAATCGGTTCCCTTGAAATCGGGAAGGAAGCCGATCTGATCGCGGTCAGGCTTGATCGGGCGAATGCCATCCCCCTCTACAACGTGGAATCGCAACTGGTTTACGCGCTCAAGGGAAGCGATGTTACCGATGTGATGGTTGCGGGCAAACTGCTGGTGCGAGGCGGCAATCCGCTCACGCTCAACGCTGCCACAATTTTCAGCAAGGCTCGCGAATTTCAAAAATCCATCGCGCTCTCGCTCCGATAGCTGAAAATAAAAACGAATGCAGATTTTAGTCCGCTATCTGAAGCCCTATTGGAAGCTTGCCGCGGGCGCTTTGGTGCTTGCCGCCATCAACCAGGTCTTCTCGCTGCTCGATCCGCTGATCTTTCGCCACATCATCGATTCCTACGCCACTCGCTACAAGGAATACTCAAGCGCCCAATTCCTTCGCGGCGTTAGTCTGCTTCTGGCGGCCGCCGTGGGTGTCGCCTTCATCTCTCGTGTTGCGAAAAATTTTCAGGATTATTTCGTCAACCTGATCACTCAACAGGTGGGCGCGAACATGTATGCCGATGGCATCCGGCACTCGCTGGACCTGCCCTATACCCTGTTCGAAGACCAGCGTTCAGGCGAAACTTTGGGCCGTTTGCAGAAGGTGCGCACGGATGTGGAGAGGTTCATTTCTTCTTCTGTGAACCTGGTCTTCACCACGCTGATCGGCTTGATCTTCGTGATCTTCTACGCATGGCGCGTGCACTGGTCCATCGTGCCCGCGTACTTGCTTACGGTTCCGCTATTAGGCGGGTTGAGTTCGGTGCTTAGCCGCAAGATCAAGGAAGTGCAGAAGGTGATTGTCAAAGAGACCACTGCGCTGGCCGGTGCCACCACGGAATCTCTGCGCAACATCGAGCTGGTGAAAGCGCTTGGTCTGGCGCGCCAGGAAATCGGCCGGTTAAACGCCACCACAAATAAAATTCTGAAGCTGGAACTAAAGAAGGTTCGCTACCTGCGCAGCCTCAGCTTCATTCAGGGAACCTGCGTGAATCTGCTTCGCACCTCGATTCTGTTTCTGATGCTGTATCTGATCTTCACGCAGCGCATCACGGTGGGTCAGTTCTTTTCGCTGTTCATCTATTCCTTCTTCATCTTCGGGCCGTTGCAGGAACTTGGCACCGTCATCAATACGTATCGCGAAACCGAAGTGTCGCTCGAAAACTTCCAGGCGATCCTGAACATGCCGCCGGAACCGCGTCCAGAGGCACCGGTGTCGCTCGGAGCGCTGGAATCGCTGCGCTTCGACACTGTCTCGTTCCAGCATCAATCCGCGTCCGCGCCCGCGCTGCGCGGCATCAGCTTTGAAGTACGCCGCGGCGAAACGATTGCGTTCGTCGGGCCTTCCGGCGCGGGCAAGACCACACTTGTGAAACTCCTGGTGGGTCTGTATCGACCGCAAAGCGGCCACATCTTTTACAACGGTATACCGGAAGATCAAATCGCGGTGGATAGCCTCCGCGAACGAATCGGGTTCGTCACGCAGGATACGCAGCTTTTCTCCGGCTCCATCCGTGAAAACTTGCTCTTCGTGCAACCCGGCGCCACCGATGAAGAGTGCCTGGATGTGCTGCACCAAAGTGCCGCGCAAGGATTGTTGCAACGCGCGGACCGAGGCCTCGACACTTTGATCGGCGAAGGCGGCGTGAAAGTTTCTGGCGGCGAAAAGCAGCGGCTCTCCATCGCCCGCGCGCTGTTGCGAAAGCCGCAGTTATTGGTCTTCGATGAGGCCACTTCATCACTCGATTCCCTTACCGAAGAGGAAGTCAGCCACACCATCCGCACCGTTGCGCAGACCCGTGAAGCGCTTACCATTCTGATCGCCCACCGGCTCTCCACCATCTTGCATGCCGACGCCATCTACGTGCTGGAACGCGGTCGCATCGTGGAATCCGGCCGCCACGCCGAACTGGTCGCGCGCAAGGGTTTGTACTATGCCATGTGGCGGCAACAGAGCGGTGAAGAGTCGCCGGTGCCGGTGGCTGTCACGGTTTAGTGTATCGGCGTCGCGGTCAGTTCCACGGTCATTTGCCGCTTGCTGGAAAGATCATCTGAAGAGAAGATAACAGTCGGCTTCCCTACCTTTGCTGAAACGGCAGAACTCCAACGGTTCATCCGTATTACGGGACCTCTGCCTTTCTCGACTGTATCCTCCACGATACTGCTGACATCCGCGGAAACTCGGAGAGCGATTTCACCATCCAAGTCTTTGAAATTTCGAACATCGAAGTTGGTCCCCAAATCGAAGTAAGAAACTTTGCCGCTTGAATCGATAGAAGGCACTTTACTGCCAATCCGGATTGAATACGGCTCTCCTTGGTCAGTAGAGGCACTTAATGAGTAGGAATGCGAGCTGATCGTCTTACCTGCGTCTACTTCTTTCACCACGAAATTCAATTTGTAAAACTTAATGCTGGGTGCATCAGCCCCCGATATTGGAAATATGGACATAACCGCTAACGCGAACACTGGCAACACTCTCATTGTTCTTGCTCCTCTAATAAGATTGGTTGAATTTCGAGACTCTTGATTTCCAGCGGCACTTCCGTACGCTCTTCCATGGCCGTCCATTCCACGGCCGGCGTTTCAGACGAAAACGCTGCCCAGTGCACTAGCGCCCGCTCCTGCTCGGTAAATCCGCCGCGCGCAACGGCTGGCCGCGGCACACGCTTCCGCCGTGGCTGCGGGATTTCGCCCAACCTCTGAACCGATTCAAGCGCAACAGGCAAGCGGGCCATAAACTGAGGCGACGGCGTCACCGGAGCTAACATCCATAAAGCGCAAACCGTGGCCGACGCGACAACCGGTACCGCAAACCAAATCCCCGTGCGCCGCTTTCTCGCCGTGCGCCGCAACACCCGTTCACCCATCCCGGCCGCCGGCTCCGCAGCCGAGTAGCTGGCCAGCGCGCGGTCAAGCAATTCATCGTGTTCCATACCGCTCCTCAATTTTCGCCTTCAATATGCGACGGGCGCGCGCCATCCGCGTCCGCACCGTCCCTTCCGGCAGTCCCGTGATCTTGCCGATCTCCGCGCTGGTCAGTTGTTCGGCACTCGATAGCGCCAGCGGCAGCCGCAGTTCCTCCGGCAAAGCGTCAATCAGGCGATGCAGCCATGCATCCTGATCCGCCGCGATAGCCTCCTGCTCCGGGTTGCGTCCCGCCCACGTAACCTCGGGGACCTGTTCCAATGGACGCCGCTTGCGGCCAATCGCAATCCGCCAAACAGCGCGGGCGAGGAACGCTCGTTCATCCTCAACCGATTGCCACACCCGCAGCCTATACAGCTTGAAAAACGTTTCCTGGGCCGCATCCTCCGCGTCAGCCGTATTGCGCAATACCGCGTAGGCCACACGATACACGAATCGTGAATTGCGGTCGACGAACGCGGTGAACAGTTCTTCGTTCGTTTTCGCGCCCGCTTGACCGGCAGTCAGTTCCCAACGGCCAAAAATGCTCGTATGAACCATCGTTGCAAACTAAGACCGGCGGCCGCGGCAAACTGTTCAGGTTAATTTTTGCGGATGATATAATATTGGCCAGTTACCGATAAAGTACGCGTCCACTTTATGGCCTCTCCCCGCCTCTTCACGCTCCTCTTCTGTCTCTCTCCAGCGGCCGTCGCGCAGACGCCCGAACAGATTGAATATTTCGAAAAAAACGTCAGGCCGGTACTGGCTCAAAATTGCCAGCCCTGCCATAACGCCAAAGCCAAGGCCTCCGGGCTCGACCTTTCAAGCGCGGCCGGTTTCGTCGCGGGGGGCGCTGGCGGCGCTCTGGTCACAGCCGGGCATCCGGAAACAAGCCGCCTTTCGAAAGTAATCGGCTACGAGGATTCACTCAAGATGCCTCCCATGGGCAAGCTCAAGCCGGAGCAGATTGAAAGCCTGAACAACTGGATCAAAATGGGTGCGCCCTGGCCCGGGGCCAAGGAAGCCGGCGCTGTTCTGCCGCCCGCTCCGAAGAAGGAATTCACCGCCGAGCAGAAAGCATTTTGGGCTTTCCAGCCCGTGCGCAATCCGGCACCACCCGCCGTGAAAGATAGCAAGTGGGTGCAATCGCCCATCGATCGCTTCATCCTGGCGAAGCTGGAAGAGCGCGGTATCCATCCCGCGCCGCCGGCCGATAAGGCAACTCTCTTGCGCCGCGCCACGTTCGATCTGACCGGCCTTCCTCCCACGGAAAAAGAACTCGAATCGTTTGTGGCCGATCGGTCGCCCGATGCCTTCGCCAAAGTGGTGGACCGCCTGCTGGCTTCACCCCGCTATGGCGAACGATGGGGCCGCCATTGGCTCGATGTAGCCCGCTATGCCGATTCCACCGGCAACGATGAAGACCATCGGTATCCCTACGCTTGGCGTTATCGCGACTACGTGATCGATTCCTTCAATAACGATCTGCCGTATGACCGCTTCGTGCGCGAGCAGATTGCGGGCGATCTGTTACCGCCGCCGCCCGGGCAAGTGCTCAACACCAACGGCGTCATCGCTACGGGCTTCTTAGCGCTCGGCGCGAAAGCCATTGCACAGGTGGATAAGACGAAGATGCTGTACGACGTTTGGGATGAGCAAGTGGATGTTACATCCCGCGCGTTTTTGGGCCTCACGATGGCCTGCGCACGATGCCACGATCATAAGTTCGATCCCATCCTGACGAAGGATTACTATTCGATGGTTGGCATGTTTGCCAGCACACGAAGTTTCGACAAGGTGAACCAAGGCGTGGCTTCCCTGCTTTACCGCCCGCTGGTTCCGGAGGCCGATTACAAGGCCTATCGCGGATATCTGGCCAAGATCGCGCTCGAGAATTTGAACGCCGAAGAGATCATCGACACCCAGGTTCTCGAAGCCGCCAAGGCTTCCGCTGAGCACACAGCCGAATACATGCTGGCCGCCCGCGGACCGGTCGCGGCTCACCCGGCCCAGTCGCTCGATGCCGCTCTGCTGGCGAAGTGGGTGAAGTTTCTTGCTCCCGCAAAGGAACCAACTCCGTGGCTGAAAGAGTGGAACGCTGCTAGCGCCGAAACTGCCCCTGCTGTTGCCGCCGCGTACCAGAAGAGATATCGTGAGGCTCTTTCGGAATGGGAAAAGGTCGTCGCGAAATCCCATGCAGAGGCCCGCAAGAAAATGGAGGCCGGCGAACCTGCGGCGGACAGAACGAAGCCGGAAAGTAAAGACGCTTTTTTCAACGCCGCTTACCTCAATGAAGGGCCCCTGGCCATCTCTAAAGAGAAGCGGGAGCAACTCCTCTCGCCCGACTTGAAAGAGAAAGTTATGGCCTATCGCGCCTCAGCGGAATTGCTGAAGAAGAACACGCCCGCCGAGCCCGATATGGCCGACGCTGTCACCGAAGAGGCCGTACCCGCTGTGGGCAAAGTTGCCATCCGCGGAGACTTCCACAATCTGGGCGAAGATGCGCCGCGCGCTGTGCCCGCAATCCTTACAAAGGCCGCGCCGCCGCCCCCTCAATTCACGGGCAGCGGCCGCCTGCAGGTGGCTGAATGGCTGACACGCCCCGATAATCCTCTGGTGGCGCGCGTGATGATGAATCGCGCCTGGATGTGGCATTTCGGCGACGGCATTGTCGCAACGCCGGACAACTTCGGCCGCATGGGTGGCCGCCCTTCGAACCCTGAACTGCTGGATTATCTGGCGACTCAGCTTGTTTCGAACGGTTGGTCGCTCAAGAAAATGCACCGCGCCATGATGCTGTCGAGCACTTATCAGATGGCGACCGACTCCGACGCCAAGAGCACCGCCGCCGACCCCGAAAACCAGATCTTCTCCCGCTTCAACCGGCAGCGTTTAGATATCGAAGAGATTCGCGACAGCATGCTCGCCATCGATGGATCGCTCGATCTGACCATGCATGGCACTCTGCAGAACGGCTTCGGCACCGATAAAGAAAACAGCTCCGACCGGCTTAGTATGAATCCCGAACTGATCCGCCGCCGCACGGTATATATTCCGTTGCGCCGCGCGAATCTGCCCACGCTGCTGAACCTGTTCGATTTTGGCGATGCGACCACGGTGAATGGTAAGCGGTCCATGACTAACGTCGCGCCCCAGGCGCTGTTCATGATGAATAGCGACTTCGTATCGGAGCGCGCGAAGAACATTGCCAAATCCGTGTTGGACGATCAGAAGCTGGACAATCGCGCCCGCATCGAGCAGATATATATCCGTACTCTGGACCGCAAGCCCGCCGCCGATGAAATCGACGGAGCCTTCACATTCATGGACCGCCTGAAGCAAAAATTCAATCGCGGTGAACTGGAAGCGTGGCAGAGTTTTTGCCATGTCTTATTGACGTCGAACGAATTTATTTACCTGGAATAAGGAGCCCGCCCCGTGAACTTTGAAAACATGGAACAAGTAAAGCGCCTGATTCATCAGACCGAGCGGCCCGCATCGCGCCGGGCGATGCTGCGCGCGGCTGGCTGCGGCTTCGGATATCTCGGGCTTGCTGGATTGCTGGCCGAAACGCAGAAGCTTTCCGCTGCGGGAACGGCGGCGGCTCAGGCCAACCCCATGGCTCCGCGCGCGCCTCACTTCGCCCCGAAAGCAAAACGCGTCATCTTCCTGTTCATGCACGGCGGCCCTTCGAGCGTCGATACGTTCGATCCCAAAGAGCGCCTGACGCGTGACGATGGCAAGCCTCTACCCATCAAACGCCCGCTTGCTTTCGCTGGCGGCGATGCTGGCCCGCTCATGAAGTCTCCGTGGGAATTCAAGAACCACGGCCAGAGCGGCATTCCCATCAGTTCGCTCTTCCCGAACGTTGCTTCCTGCGCGGATGACCTGTGCGTGATTCGCTCCATGGTGGGCGAAGGCGTGGACCATGGCGCGGCGCTGCTGCAAACCTTTACCGGCACCAGCACTTTCATCCGGCCTTCTATGGGCTCATGGGTGCTCTATGGGCTGGGCACGGAAAATCAGGATTTGCCGGGCTTCGTGACCATCAAGCCCGCGCTCTCGCATGGCGGCTCGAAGAACTGGGCCTCGGCCTTCCTTCCCGGCTCGTTCCAAGGCACCGCCATCGGCAACGCGGGCCTGAAGGTGAACGACATTCAGGGCGAGCCGATCGAGTACCTGATGAACAAGCATTACTCCTCAGACCAGCAGCGCTTTGAGCTGGACATGCTGAAGGGCATTAATCAGCGCCACGCCGCGCTGCACCACAACGATCCGCAGCTCGAAGCGCGCATCCAGGCCTATGAGCTCGCCTTCCGGATGCAGTCGCAAGCGCCGGAAGCGTTTCAAGTGGAGAAAGAATCGGAGGCCACGAAACAGCTTTACGGGCTCGATCAGGAAGCCACCAAAGACTTCGGCTGGCAGTGTCTGCTTGCCCGCCGGCTTGCCGAACGCGGCGTCCGTTACATCCAGTGCACGCACTCCTACAAATGGGACCAGCACGAAGACCTCTTTAACAAGCACGTTGAAAACGCCAACGAGGTGGATAAGCCCATCTCCGGCCTGCTGAAAGATTTGAAAGCGCGCGGGATGTTGAAAGACACGCTCGTCATCTGGGCCGGTGAATTCGGCCGCACGCCTGTCTCGCAAGGCAAGAACGGTCGCGACCATAACCCTTACGGCTATTCCATCTGGATGGCCGGCGGCGGCGTGAAATCAGGCTTCATCTATGGCGCGACCGATGAGATCGGCTACTATGCCGTTGAAGACCGGATGCACATCCATGACTTCCACGCGACAGTGCTGCATCTTCTCGGCCTGGAGCATGAGAAGCTGACCTACAACTACAACGGGCGCGATTTCCGGCTGACCGATGTGGCCGGAGTGGTCGCGCACAAGATCATCGCCTAGGCTTTATGAAGCTGTTTGAAAGCGGCGAGGCACTTGCTCGCTGTTTCAAGCGGTGAGTACTTGCTGCCTTCTTGCTCGATCAGGTAATACTCCAGGCCGCCCACGCTTTCGGCCGCATGGAACACCGGTTTCCAATGCACTTCGCCTTCGCCGAATAAGGCCTGGTAGCCGTCCGCCTTCGACCAATCTTTCAAATGCATCGATTTGATACGGCCTGGATTTTGCTCGATCCAAACAACGGGGTCTGAACCGGCTTCAACGCACGTACCCAAATCTAGCTGCAGCACGACATTCTTGGGCGTGTGCTCCGCCAGATATTCGATGGGGCGCTTGCCATCCACCGGCACGAACTCCAGTTGATGGTTGTGATATCCCGTTCGCAGATCGTGGGACTTCAATTCGTCCGACGCGCGGCTTAGCATTTCAGCCACCGGCTTCCAGCCATCGAGAGTGCTGATTTTTCCCGCGCTGGCCAGAATCATGTACCGGCTTCCCAAAGCTTGATTCAATTCAACTGCCTTCGCGATATTCTCCGGCGTGAAGCTCTTCGGGCCATTGTGAGTGGAAAAGCAGCGCATCTTCAATTCGTCCAGAAGCTTGCGCATGTCTTTCGCCTGGTCGAGCGTCCAATCGAAATAGGGCGCATAGAATTCAATCCCCTGATAGCCCATCGCGGCCACAGCGCGCACCGTGCCCATGGGGTCGCGCTTGAATTCTTCGCGAACCGAATACATCTCAAGGCCAACGGGAATGTTGGCGGCTGCGAAAGCGGGAAGCGTCAATGCGGCGGAGCTGAGCGCGAGGAAATGGCGGCGATTCATTACCCCAAATCATACACCGCGACATACAATCAGTGGATTGCATGAACGTTTTCGGGCAGCGGATTCATTGGAGCGAGACGGGCAACGGGCCGCCCGTGATCCTGCTGCATGGGCTGGGTTCCGATTCCTCGGAGTGGGCGCGCGTGGTGGGATATCTTTCGGCGCACCGGCGCGTGATCACGCTCGATCAGATTGGCTTCGGGCAATCGGGAAAGCCGCGGATTCGCTACGGGACCGAAACGCTCTGTTCCTTTCTTGAAGGCTTCTATGAGACGCTCCTGTTGGACCGTGCTTCGCTGGTGGCTCATGGCGTTTCGGGAGCGGTGGCGATCCGGTTCGCGGCGGAACATCCGAATCTGGTGGACCGGATGGTGCTGGCCAATACCGGCTTCCTGATGGATGCCGCTGGAATCGAGGTCTTGAACCCGGTCAACCGGCGCGAAGCACGCGATTTGCAAAAACGAACCCGATTTTCCGGCAACGATGCAGGGGCCGATCAAATGTGGGCCGATTCGCTGCAATCGGCGGGCGCGAACCAGGCGCTGATCGATTCCGCAAATGCGGGCCGCGATGCCGTGGGCCCTTTGCTCGGGTCCGTCGCGCACCCGACGCTGGTGATTTGGGGGCGCGGCGACCGCCTGACCCCGCTCGATACGGCTGAACGCATCCATGCCGCCATCCCGCATTCACAGATGGTGATTCTCGAAAAAGCGGGTCACGCGCCGCAACGTGAGCAGCCGGCTGAATTTTCGGCCGTGGTGGACAAGTTCCTCTCCGGCGCGAAGGTTCACCAAAAGTTTCGCAAGCAGCGGCAGGAAGAAAACGTCTGGTTTTAAGCCGGACGCTGCCGAAATCGCTGAGCCGCCGAGCGTCCCAGGGTCAGGAGCATATTCATGACCGGTTTCTTTGTCGCGCCGGTCGCGCCGGTTGCAGCGGGAAGCAGGGCGGCGGCAAGGATTCCGATCAGATTCGCCGCGGCTCCGGGAAAAAGGCCGTGGAAGCCGGACAGCGCTTTCGCGCCACTTGCCAGCACGTGTTCCGACTCGCCGCGCTTGACCGCCGTAACAATCTTTTTCGCAGCCGTATCCGCGCTCATCGCGAGGACCGGAGCGCTCCCGAAGCTGCCGGTGCGGAGCGGGCCAGGCGCAATCGTCATTACCTGAATGCCTTCCTGGCTCAGTTCCGCGCGCAGCCCTTCTGAAAAGCCCGTCGCGGCAAATTTCGCGCAGGTGTAAGGCATCATGTGCGGAACGGTCACCTTGCCGTCAAAAGCGGTGATGGTGACAATTTTGCCGCTGCGCCGTTTGACCATAGCGGGAATTGAAGCCAGCGTAGGGAAAACCACTCCCCAGAACATCACTTTCATGGCGGAATCGAAATCCTTCACCGTCATGGCGGTGACCGGACCCACCTGGGTCTGACCGGCATTGTTCACCAAAATGTCGATGCCGCCGTAGTGGCCGGTCACGTCCGCCACCATTTGTTTCACCTGCGCTTCGTCGGTCACGTCACAGGGAATCGCCAGCACCTGCGCCCCCCGGCGTTCCAGTTCGCGCTTCCCGCCGTGCAACTCTTCCCGGTTCCGGGCGCAAATTGCCAACCTGCAACCCTCGCGGGCGAACTGGCGAGCGAGCGCGACACCAAGACCCTTCGACCCGCCGGTAATCAAGACGACCTGGCCGCGCAGGTTTTCTTCTGACCGGCGGCTCAACAGCTGCCGCACGGCGAGGCCCGCGCCCAAGCCGGCGGCGGTCAAAATCGCTTTCTTTTTTCCAGTCACGGGCCTCACGGGTTGCAAGTCCGGGGCCAACTAGTGTTTTACCGAAACGAAGCCAATATCGGCCAAACCGTTGATCACAAACTGAACCGCAATGGCCGTGAGCAGGAGCCCCATCATGCGCATCAGGATGTGAATGCCGGTTTCACCCAAAAGCGCGCGGATCCGGCCGGCCATCGCGAGGATGATAAATGAGCAAACGCAGGTAAAGGCGATGGCGATGAAGACGGGAGCGGCCTGCCACCAATTGGGGGATTGTCCCATCAGCACCATCACGCTTGAGATCGCGCCGGGGCCAGCGAGGAGCGGAATTCCGAGCGGGATGATGCCCACATCCTCTTTCGCACACGCCTCCTCGGTTTCGCCCGGTGCTTCTTTGGTGCCGGATTGCTTGGCCTGCAACATCTCCATGCCGATCAGAAACAGGAGCAAGCCGCCCGCGATTTTCAGCGCCGGCAGCGTGATGCCGAACAGCTTGAAGATCATTCCCCCGGCGAGAGCGAAGGTGGTCAACACGACGAAGCACGTGATGGAGGCCCGTTTGGCCATGCGGCGGCGTTCCGAAGGGGACGCGCCGGCGGTCATCACCAGAAATGGCGGAATGGCGGCAAAGGGGTCCACCAGAAAAAACACGGAACTGAACGCGACCAGGGAAAACTCGAGGATGGCCGAAGGGTTCATCGGTTCAAAGTTCGAGACCCAGGTGAGCCAGTTGCGCAACGGTGGTGGAGTAATCGATGTGATGGATGGCTTCGATTCCGAATTTGGCCGCTACTTCGATGAACAGTTGGCGGTCGTCAAGATAGGCGATCCGGTTGGGAGCGATCTGAACCATGTCCAGAGCCATCCGGTAAATATCGTTATCCGGCTTACGCAGTCCCACGAAGCAGGAGGAAACAAAAGCGTCCACGAAATCCCCCAACGCAAACTTCCGGATGCGGAATTCGGTCAATTCCCGGCCTTCGTTACTTACGACAAAAACTTTCAACCGGTACTTAGCTTTTAATGCGCGAACCAATTGCAGCATTTCGGGATACGCCTTCGATTGCTCAAGGATCCAGGCGGTGAATTCTTCGGGAGTGAAACTGCGCAGCTGAAAAAAGACGGCGCGGGAGAGGTATTCGTCCAGGGTGAGCTTTCCGATTTCGTAGGTATCGAAAGTCATGCGATGGCGGCTATCCATTTCGGCCTGATCGAAGCCAAAATGGAGCGCGGCGGCGCGGCGCGTGTCGCTATCCCAGCCGTTGGTGAGCATGACGCCTCCCAGATCTATGAATAAAGCCTGAATGCTGGTTTCCGGCGTGCTCATGAGGGCAAAGCTCCAGAGACCAGCCTAGCAGGAGAGTACGCCGGAGTCAGGCAATTTGCAGCAGGGAATCCGCTGCGCGATAGGCTTCGCTGAAGCGCTCCAAACCGTGAGCGCCGCCATTCACCAGACGCCGCGCGCCGGCAAGGTCGCCAGCTTCTATGGCTTTGTGAAGACGGTCTTTTTTCGCGCGCAGGAAGCAAAACAGCAAACGGGCGGCGGGGTAAGATTCGGCTGCCAGATCGGGCGAAGTAATTAGATCGAGGCTAATTTGCGGGCCGAAGTGTTCGTAGTTGAAACGCCCGGTAAGTTGGACATATCCCCTGCCCTTGTAGCGTCCGCCGTCCGGCCGCCCTTTGTTCCCCAAATCCGCGCGATTGTCATAGAGATCGAAGGGCTTTCCGCCGGGGGAGGTATTGAAGCGCGAGACCTGCTCCGCGCAGGGCACGAAGCTTTCGGTTTCCGCGCGAATGGTTGCCAGAGCGGTAAGGATGAGGACGCGATCGGCACCCGAA
>JBBROT010000030.1:0-16525 GCA_038229155.1 Bryobacterales bacterium
ACTGTCGCCACAGACCTCGCCGAGGCTCTCGCCCGGTCCGGCGTGCCCTTCCATCAAGCTCATCAACTTGTCGGCAAGCTGGTTCTCCAAGGCAGGAAGCCTTCCGAGTGGACCGCCGAATCCCTCCACGCTTTCGCGCCCGAATTCACTCCGCAGATCGCGGCTTTCCTCGATCCGAAAAACGGCATGGCCACAAGGGAAGTGATAGGCGGCACCGGCCCGAAAGCCGTGGCGGAAGCACTGAAGGCCGCTCGCGCCAGCTTATGACCGCCGTATGAGCAAGAGCTATCGCCAGGGCCAGATCCTCAAGCTCATCCGCGCGAAGGAAATCTACACGCAGGATGAACTCGCGACGGAACTGAAAGCCCTCGGTATTAGCGCCACGCAAGTCACGCTGTCACGCGATCTGCGCGAACTTCAGCTCTTCAAAACCGGCGGCGGCTACCAGGAAATGGGCCGCGCTGAAGAAGACGAAGTCACCCCTCCTCTGGGCGGACTGATTGCCGATTTTCTCCGCGACGCCAAGCTCGCCCAAAACCAGGTTGTGCTCAAGACCGACCCCGGCCACGCCAGCATCATTGCCGTCGCGCTCGATAACGAAGACTGGCCTGAAGTCGCCGGCACCATCGCCGGCGACGACACCGTACTAGTGGTCGCGACAGACACTGCGAATGCCGCCAAGGTTCGCCAGCGCCTGCTGGATTACCTTGAGTAGGCTACCGCACTGAAAACGCGATGCCCAGGCCGGTAGTATAAAGCAGGTCGTTAGTCTTACGTCCGGGCGCGGGATTGCTTAGATACCGGTCGCTCAGCGAGATGTTCCAGTTCAGCCATTTCATGATCCGTGTATTCACACCGATTTCGCCATTCACGCGGTAATTGCCTGTCTGCGTCAAGTTGTTGAACATGCGGAAAGTCTGCGTAAAGGCGGTCGAAGGCCGCAGCTTGTAGGCGAAGTCGTCTCCCCAGAAAAATTCAGCGGAACTTTGCGTGTAACTCTTCCCACTCGCGCTCGCTCCATAGCGGCTGCGGTTGTAATCGCCGCCTCCCAGCACATCCAGGAATCCGCGCTCCCGCTTCCAGACATGCAGGCCCAAGCCGCCGCCGAACGTCGCCCGCAAATCCAGGTTCTGAAACTTGTCGAATTCGTAATCGTTGAACGCATTCAGAAACAGCCGTGGCCCCACATTCCGCTCATAGGCCACACCGCCTCGAGTCGCCTGCGCGGTATCGGACTTCAACCCATTCACCACGCTGGTGGATTTAATAGCATCCAGATGCACGCTGGTCTTATCGTGCCTGGTCACGCGGGCCGCCGCCAGCGCGGCGTTGATCACACGCGTCTGCGAATTGCCGGTGGTGCCCGCAATCCCAAATGTCCCCGTGCCCGCCCACAATTCGTACAAGCGCGGATGCAGCAGCCGCTCATACATCCGCTGCTCCGCCCCGTTGCGAATCGTGTTGATCTGCCCCGTGTCCAAAGCCTCCAGCGTCGATTGCTCCTGCTTGCCATCCTTCAACACCACCGTCAGCGGAGCCGCGGCCTTCACGCTCTGCACCTGCTCCCAAGGCACCGTCAGCGTGCCCATAAACTCGCTCTTGACGGTCAGCGTCTTATCGTCCTTCTTCACAATCTCTCCGGTCACCCGATCCCCATTTTTTAGGGTCACCTGATCGGCGCGCGAAGAGGCGGCAACGGCCAGCAGCGGTAGCAAAAGCCATAGGGAACGCATCCTTGTATTCTGATCGGCTACGCTCATCCCGTCCAGTCCTCGAAAGTACATGATCCAAAAGTACAATGGGACATTCATGCCCGCCCGCCTGCTGCTCGCGCTCTCGCTTGCCACCTGCCTCACCTTCGCTGCCAAGAAGCCGGTCACTATCGACGACGTCATCAACGCGCGGCCTACACGTCGCGCGGGCGCGGTCACGTGGGCTCCCGATGGCAAGCAGTTCGCCTACACCGAATCAGGCAAGCTCTGGCTCTATGAAACCGCAACCGGCAAGCGCCGCGATGTGGTCGCCCTCAAAGCCTTCGACGATGCCGCCATCAAACCCGTAGCGCCCGAACTCGCGGATTGGACCAACCGCCGCGTCTCCTCGCAAACGCAGCAGTGGTTCCCCACAGGCGGCCGTATGCTGGTGAGCGCCTCGGGCGACCTGTTCGTGCTCGACACCGCGACCGGCCAATTCGACGCCCTCACCCACACAACCGATGCGGAGCAGGATCCCAAGCTGTCTCCCGACGGCACCAAAGTTTCGTTCCGCCGCGGGCACGATCTCTACGTTTTGGATGTCGCCTCGAAAGCCGTCACCCGCCTGACGAACGATGGCTCCGACACGCTCCTGAACGCCGAGCTCGATTGGGTCTACCCGGAGGAACTCTCGCTCGGCACCGCGCACTGGTGGTCACCCGATAGCCGCTCCATCGCATTTCTGCAAATGGATATCAGCCGCGAACCGGTCTTTCCTCAAGTGAGTCTGCTGAACACGCGCGGCCAACTGGAACCGGAGCGCTATCCGAAGCCCGGCGATCCGAACGCGGACGTGCGGGTCGGCATTCTGCCCGTTGCCGGCGGCGTCACCAAGTGGATGGACCTGGGCGAAACTCGCGACCATCTGATTGCGCGCGTGGATTGGCTGCCCTCCAGCGACCGCGTCGCGGTCGAGAAACTGAACCGCACCCAGAACCGCGTCGACCTCCTCTTCGCCGATACCGCCACCGGCCAATCGCGCACCGTCATCCATGAGGAAGACCGCACCTGGGTCAACGTGAATGACGGCCCGCAATTTCTCCACCATGGTTCCGGCTTCCTCTGGTCCAGCGAACGCGACGGAGGCTTTCGCCATCTGTTCCTTTATCGACTCGACGGCACGCTTGACCGCCAACTCACGCGCGGCGAGTGGGAAGTGACACGCGTGGCCGCTGTAGACGAGCATGCGAAGCAAATCCTCTATCTCTCCTCTGAGGCGAGCCCGCTCGAACGCCAACTCTACTCGGTCAACTTGGATGGCACGAACAAGCGCCGCCTCACCACTCTCGAAGGCACTCACGCCATCGCGGCATCGCCAAACGGTGGCACCTACCTCGATACGTACTCCAGCCTGAAGACGCCTCCCGAAACCACTCTGCATGACAGCTTCGGCAAACAGCTCGCTGTGTTTCGCGAAGCGGATCGTACGCCCGAGCGCGACTTGGAAATCCTCCCCACGGAGATCCATAACTTCCGCACACCCGATGGCACGCAGCTCTTTGCGCGGATGATCAAGCCGCCGCACTTCAACCCGAAGAAGACGTATCCCGTGATCTGCATGGTCTACGGGGGCCCGCACGCGCAGAGCGTCACCAACGCGTGGGCCGGTCTCGATTGGGACCAATCGCTGGCGCACAAAGGCTTCATCATCTGGCAGGTGGATAACCGCGGTTCAGCCGGCCGCGGGCACCTTTGGGAAGCGCAGGTCTATCACAACCTGGGCGCGCTCGAACTGGAAGATCAGAAAGCAGGCATCGCGTACCTGAAGACCTTGCGCTTCGCCGACACCGCGCGCATGGGCCTTTACGGCTGGAGCTATGGCGGCTACATGACGCTCTATTCGCTCACGCACGCGCCCGATCTGTTCCGTGCGGGGGTGGCCGGAGCGCCTGTGACAAACTGGCGCAACTACGACACCATCTACACCGAGCGATACATGGGGCTGCCTTCCGAAAACGTGGAAGGCTACGCAAAAAGCGCGCCGGTAACCAGTGCCGGCGCGCTCAAAGCAAAGCTGCTGATCATTCACAACATGGAAGACGATAACGTCCACTTCCAGAACACGCTACAAATGGCAGATGCTTTGGAAAGAGCGAATCGTAAATTCCAGATGCTCATCTACCCGCAGAAAGCTCACGGCGTGACAGGCCCCGTGCGGCGTCACTTGCTGGAATCGATCACCGAATTCTTCGAACAGAATTTGCGCTGATTACTTAACGCCCCGGCTGCCGCCGCCGACATTACCACCGCCTGAGAATGTCCCGGCCGAAGGGCTGGCTGCTGGTGCACTGGCGGACCCGAGCGAACTGCTGCTCCGCCCGAACCCACCTGTATTGCTCGCCGCCGCGCTGGTGTTCAAGCCCACGTTCGCGCTCCGTCCAAAAGAACCGCTCTGATCGCCCGTGCGGCCCGCGCTCAATGCACTGCCCGCGCTGTAACCGCTGTTACCGTAGTAACCATTGCCGTAGCCATAGCCATACGGCAGATACGAATAGACAGAATACGGGCTGAAATAGCCGAATCCATACGGGCTCCAGCTCACGCCACGCCCTGGAATATAGGTGTACATGGAGTAATACGGGTTGTAATACCAGTTACCCGCCGACCACGAAGATCCGTTATCCTTCAGCGATTTCGCGGACGACACATTAGCGGCAGCCACATACTCGCTCCTGCGCCGGCTCCAACGAGTGAGTGCATCGCCCTCTTTCGCGTCGAACTTTTCCATCGCCAATGCAGCCGTGAACGGAAGCAGCCGGCCCGCCTTCACGCTGACCATGTTGCCCTGGTAAGCCACGGAAGCTTCGCCATGATAAACCTTCAACTGCGCCGGCGAACCCTCCATCGCAAACACCGAACTCTTGCGCACGCGAACTTCATAATCGCCGAACACCAGCGTTACGGCGTTCTCTTTCATGGGGTCGTCCGATTCCACAACAGCCTGCCCGGATACCAGCTCCACACGAGTCGCGCTCAAGCGGTTGTCCAGCAGACGAACCGCGCTGTTTTCACCCACACGCAAAAATACGCCGGGCGTCAGCAGAATTTCCACGCGGCCCTGTTCGGTCCGCAGTTCTGACTTCTCTTTCCATTCCGGAAAGGTCCCGAACTTCTGCACCACTGTCTTTCCATCGATCGATACAGCGCCTTCGGCAAGATGGACGGTGCCCGAATGAGCGGAAATAACGGTTTGCGCACTAGCGGCAAACCCGGAATAGAGAAGCAGAACGGCAACGTTCGCGAAACGCATTGGATTACCTCTTATCCCTGAATCTTCCTCCCGAACGCAACTGGAAGTCAAATCGGCGCGGATCACAATCGGACAATCTTGTCCGATTGCACATTCTTGAACGCATTCCTGGTGTCCACAATCAGCCGCGCTTTTTCCAGAACGGCACCGTAATCGAAGGCGGAATGGTCCGTCACCACCACCACGCAATCGGCATCGCTAAAATCTTCCTGGCTCTTCAACTCCAGGTCTTCCAGCTTGATCGAAGGCACATGCGGATCCGTGTAAGTGATCCTCGCGCCACGCCGGGCCAGCAGCAGCATGATATCGATCGCGGGCGATTCGCGCACGTCGTCAATATCGCGCTTGTACGACACGCCGTAGATATGAATCGACGAGCCTTTAATCGGCTTCGAATGATCGTTCAACGCGTTCTGAATCTTGGCCACCACAAAGTGCGGCATTTGCCCGTTGATGTTCCCCGCCAGTTCGATGAGGCGCGCTTCAATCCCGGCCTGCTTCGATTTCCACGAAAGGTAAAAAGGGTCACTAGGAATGCAGTGCCCGCCCAAACCAGGGCCAGGGTAAAAGGGCATGAAGCCGAAAGGCTTGGTGGCCGCCGCCTCAATTACTTCCCACACATTGATATCCATGCCATCGCACATGATGGCGATCTCATTGACCAGGCCGATATTGATCATGCGGAACGTGTTTTCCAGCAGCTTCACCATTTCGGCCACTTGGGTGGAGCTCACCGGCACAACATGCTCAAGCGCCTGCGCGTAAAATATGCGCCCGATTTCCGTGCAAGCCGGCGTGGTACCACCCACCACCTTTGGAATATTCTTTGTCTGAAACTTGGCGTTCCCCGGGTCCACGCGTTCGGGCGAAAAGCACAGGAAAAAATCTTCGCCCACCTTGAGCCCGCTCTTCTCCAGCATCGGCAGCACAAGCTCATCGGTGGTGCCCGGATAAGTGGTGGATTCCAATATGATCAACATGCCTTTGTGAAAATAACGGGCAATTTCCTGCGTCGCCGCCACGATGTAACTCATGTCCGGATCTTTCGTTTTCCGAAGCGGCGTGGGCACGCAGATGTTCACGGTGTCCAGATCCGCAATCACTGAAAAATCCATTGTGGCCCGCAGCTTCCCGGAATCCACCAGCGGCTTCAACTCCTTGGAGTGGATGTCCGCGATGTACGATTCCCCAGCATTCACGCGATCGACTTTTGACGCGCTAAGATCGATGCCCGTCACTGGAAACCCGGCTTTGGCGTATTCCACGGCGAGCGGCAGTCCGACATAGCCAAGCCCGACAATCCCTACCCGCGCCGTGCGCGATTGGATTTTCTGGGCCAACAATTCGCTAATCATCTATCGCATCTTCTCATAGTGAAATTTACCTTCCGCCACAATCTCGGCGGGGCCGGTTAGCAGAATCGTGCCGTTCCATTCCAAATCGAGCGGTCCGGCCGGAGTCAGCACTTGCGCCGGCGAGGAGATCAGTCCTCGCTTCATGGCAGCGGCGAATGCGCCCGTAGAACCCGTCCCGGAACTGTTCGTTTCGCCCGCGCCCCGTTCCCAAAAACGCACGTCGATCGCGTTCGGTCCGGCCACGCGAACGAACGATACATTGGTGCGATTCTGGAACCGTTGATCGCGTTCAATCTTCGCTCCCGCGGCGCGCCAATCGAAATCGAAATCTTCCACCATGACGGCGCATTGCGGATTGCCCACATTCACCAGCGTTGCGTCCAAGCCTTCCACTTGCACACGGTCTTCTTCGAACACGGGCGTCCCCATATCCATCTGAAACCAATATTCCGGGCCCTGGCGGCGCAGAAGTTTCAGGTGCTTCGGTCCCGCTCCGGTCGCGATGGAAACGGTCTCGCCGGCCACGCCATGTGCAATCAGAAAGGCCGCCGCGCAGCGCGTGCCGTTACCGGATAACTCCGGCTTGCTGCCATCGGAATTGTAGAGCTCAATCGAAGGCATGTCATCCACCAGCATCCACCCGTCAGCGCCCACGCCGGTGTAGCGGTTGCAAATCGCGCGTGCGAAATCGGGCAGATTCTCAACCGGTGCTTGACTACGCCATGTGAGCAGAAAATCGTTCTTCGCGCCGTGAGCTTTTGTAAATGGAATTGAGGTCATGGAAGTATGTTCGGAGCCTGCGGAGAACGCCGGTAAATCTGCAGCACCGGCGCGCCGGGAACCACGATGTCGTGCTTCAACTGGTAATCGAGACCGCTCAGCCGGGCTTTGTCTACGGTGGTCTGCGTATCGTCACCCGCGAAACAAACGGCCCATCGGGTCCATAAGAACAAATCGGGACGCACCGAGACCGCCAGGTAGAGAGGTCCGTTATCCACGGTCAGAATGTCGCGGAAGGGAATGCCCATGCGGCGGTAAATCCCCATCATGTCGCCCGCCGTCGAATAGATGGTCTGGCCCGGTTTGTAATCGGCTGCCAGCTTGCCGATTGCCTGCGAAGTCCACGCGCGGCGCGATTCAGAGTTCACCTGCGATTCCTTCCACGTCACCCAACTTTCAGGCCGCGGGAACAGGAGCCACTGCCCCGCGCAGACTAGTACGATCAACACCGCGCCCATACCTCGCACCGGCACCGGCAACACCGAAACCAGCGTTGCGCACGCGAATGCCGCGAAGGGCAACAGCACTAAACCGTAGCGAGTGTTGTACCAGGAGTGCATCAACGAGGGCACAAAGATCGGCGTGCCGCCGGAAGAGTGCATGCTCCACAAATAGAAAATCGCGGGCAGGAGCAGCAGCAGGAAAGGCCATGCCATTCTCTTCAAGCGAAACAGCGCGGCGGGCACGCAGATCCATCCGGCCCAATACAAAGGTGTTCCCAAATTCAAGCGAGCGGCAGTGAAATAATACTGCGCCGCCACACGCCAATCGTGCAGCCCGGGGTAAGGCTTGCCGCCTTGGATGGCGCGCGGAGAGCCGGCTCCGTTATAAAACTCCAGCGCATTATCGAAGACCCAATAGTTATAGGCCAGCCAAAGCAGAGGGCCTAAGCCGGCGATCGCGCTAAACACGCACGCGGCCCGGAACCTGCGCTCCTGCGCCGCTGCATAAAAGAACAACGCCGCGAACGGAAGCAGGAACCACCCTTCGTACCGAATCAGCGTTCCCGCAGCCGCGCACACTCCGGCCAGCACTACGAAGCGCGGTTGCCGCGTCTCCGCAAAAGCCGTGGTGGCATAGAACAGCCCGCAAAAAGCCGCAAAGAAAATCGGCTCCGTCATAGCTGTCGATTGCAGGTACAGCGCATTCGGATTCAGCACAAAGATCGCCGTCGCCGTAACAGCAGCAACCGTGTCGCCCGTTACCCGGCGCGCGCCGCTGAAGAAGAAGCAGGCAGCCAGCACAAAGCAAGCCGCCGATGGGATGGAGCCCGCCAGGCCCGTGCGCCACAACTCAAGATTGCGCGCGAAGGGGATCATCAATATGTGCGGCAGCGGCAGCCATACCGTGCCCAACTGGTCATAGCCCGGCGTGCGCGAATCCAGCACGCGCCGAGCGATGTTCAGGTGCGCTTCCGCGTCACCGTAGTAAAGCAGTGAACCGTTCGAATAGAAGAACCACACAGCCGCCGCACCGCATAAAGCGGCAAACAACGCGACGGCCAAGACGGCGGTCTTAGAAATCGGTGCAGGTTTTGAATTCGTGGAACCGCTCGTCGATCTCCGCCCGCGAGAGCGTCCTGAAGCGGTCCGGCCCGAATTTTTCACAGCAGAAGCTCCCCATTACGGATCCGTAAATCACCGCGCGGCGCAAGTCCCTATCGTCAATCTCACCGCGCGTGGGTGACACGCCGCGGCTGGCCAGATAACCGATGAAGCCGCCCGCGAAACAATCGCCCGCGCCGGTGGGATCGAACACTTCCTCCAGCAGATAGCCCGGCACCATGAAGTGGCGGCCACGAGCGAAGAGCAGCGCGCCATATTCCCCGCGCTTGATCACCAGTGTGTGCGGACCCATGGCATGAATCGCGGCGGCGGCCTTCAGCAGATTGTGCTCACCCGAAAGCATGCGCGCTTCACTATCGTTGATCAGCAGAAAGTCCCATTCGCGAATGGTGGGCAGAAGCTTTTCGCGATGGTCGGCGATCCAGTAATTCATGGTGTCGCCACCTACCAGCTTCGGCTGGCGCATCTGCTTCAGAACATCCCGCTGCAATTCGGGTTGAATGTTACCGAGCAGCAGGTAGGGCTCTTCGCGATAACTCTCCGGCAGTTTCGGCTGAAAATCCGCGAAGACGTTCAGATCGGTCGCAAGAGTTTCACGATCGTTCATGTCGGGCGAGTACTTGCCCTTCCAGAAGAACGTCTTTCCAGGGACATGTTCCAGACCTTCCAGATCGATGCCGCGGCCGCGCAGAAAATCGGTATCTTCGGGCGCGAAATCATCGCCCACCACGCCGACGATGCGGGTATGAGTAAAATAACTCGCGGCCAGCGCGATGTAGGTGCAGGCGCCGCCGAGTATGCGGTCCACCTTGCCATGAGGAGTTTCAACGCCGTCATACGCGACGGAGCCGACGACAACAAGAGACATTCTTCAAGCTTAGCGGTTACCGCTGAGATTTGTATGGCAAGCGCTACACTCTAAGAAGGTGCAGATGATGTCCGATGCCCAAATCCTGACGATCACGTTCACCATGCTCGCGATTTTCGTCGCATCCTGGTTTAAGAATAGCCGCTTCGGCGACACGAACACTCGAATCGGCGACGTGAACAACCGGATCGGCGACGTAAGCAAAAGAATCGATGATCTTTCCCTCCAGCTCGATACTAGGCTGGAACGACTTTCGCGATGTGATACGAGCCGAAATGCGTTTGGAGTCCGACCGCATTCATAACAAGCTCGATGCATTTCTAAATCAGCTTGGCAATCACGAAACACGCATCACGCGCCTCGAAGAACACTAATCACTTCTTCAGCACCGGTGCCAGATACTTATACACCGTAGCCGCCACCTTCTCATTTCCCGCCGCCGTGGGATGGATGCCGTCCTTCTGCATCAGCCCGGGCGCTGCCGCCGCGACACCTTGCAGAAGAAACGGAACCAGCACGACTTTGTACTGCTTCGCCAGATCTATATAGATGTTGTCGAACGACCGGATATACTCCGAGCCGTAATTGCGCGGCAGCGTAATCCCCGCCAGCACCACCTTCGCCCCGGTCTTCCGCAGCGTCACAATCATCTGTTCCAGATTCGCCTTTGTGACAGCCACGGGCTGGCCGCGCAAGCCGTCATTGCCGCCGAATTCCACAATCACCACCGCCGGATGCGCCGACACAATATCCCGCATGCGTTCCACGCCATCGCTCGATGTGTCCCCGCTCACGCCCGCGTTGATCACCCGGTATTTGTAACCGTTCGCGTCCAGCAGCTTTTGCAGATAATCCGGATAGCTCATTCCCGCCTCCGCTCCGAAACCCGCCGACAGACTATCGCCGAACGCCACCACCGAGGGCCGTATATCGGGCGTCGCCGCGCAGACGGCACTCGCGGCACAGAAACAAATCGGTCGAAGCCATTTCATAGAAACCATCCATTTGCCCCCCAATGTCATAGTAAAAGAAAGGAGAACACCATCTCGCGGCCCATCATCTCCGTCACCGGCCTTACCCGCACCATCACCAACGGCGCGCACAGCGTCGAAATTTTGAAAGGCATAAACTTCGATGTGCCGGCGGGTCAATTCGTTGCGATTATGGGGGCTTCCGGCAGCGGAAAAAGTACCCTGCTCGGTTTGCTCGCAGGGCTCGATTCGCCCACAACGGGCCGCGTGGTTCTGGATGGCGAAGACATCACCGGCCTGGCCGAAGACAAACTGGCCGTCGTCCGCGGCCGCAAGATCGGCTTTGTCTTCCAGTCGTACCAGTTGATTCCCACGCTGACGGCGCTTGAAAACGTGCTGCTTCCGGCTGAACTTACGGGTCGCCTTGAAGGCGCGAACGCGCGCGCTCTCGAACTGCTGGAACGCGTGGGCCTCACCTCCCGCCAGGGCCATTATCCGGTGCAGCTTTCGGGCGGGGAACAGCAGCGTGTCGCGCTCGCCCGCGCCTTCATGGTCCAACCGCCCATCCTGCTTGCCGATGAACCCACCGGAAATCTGGACAGCGCCAACGGTGCGCACATACTGCAACTGCTGATCGATCTGAACCGCCATGAGCGCACCACGCTGGTGTTGGTGACTCATGACGCCGAACTGGCCCGTCATGCCGACCGGCGTATTGTGCTGCGCGACGGCCTGGTGATCAGCGACGATGGACCGCGCGCGGCAAACCGTTCCACCGAAGCTTTGGAGAACGATGCCCAGCCAACTTCGCACGTTCGCTAACATCGCCTGGCGGGAATCGCGCGCCTCCGCCGCCAAGTTCACCTTCGTGATTCTGGCCGTTGCGCTTGGCGTTGCATCGCTAACGGGTGTGCGTGGTTTCAGCCGCGCCTTTCAATCGGTCTTGCTGCGCGAAGCTCGCACGCTGATGGCGGCGGATTTGTCGGTTCGCGTGTTCGCGCTTCCCTCGCCCGCGCAGACAGCCGCCATGACCAAGCTCGAAGCTCAGGGCATCCGGCGCACATGGATCACGGAGACAATCACCATGGCGTCTGCGTCGCCCGATTTGCCACCGGTGCTGGTTTCGGTGAAAGCCGTGGACCCGCGCGTTTATCCCTTCTATGGCTCGGTGAAGCTCAACCCTCCCGCTGACCTCGCCTCCGCCTTGACTCGCGATACCTGTGCTGTCTCGGAAGATCTGCTGCTGCGCCTCAATCTGAAGCCGGGCGATTCTCTCCGCTTGGGCGGCCAGGATTTCCGCATCGCCGGGCGCACCGAAAGCGAGCCCGATCGCATGTCCGGCTCACTGAACGTCGGCCCTCGCATTCTGCTCTCGCGCGACGGCCTGGAACGCGCGGGCCTGATGATCGTGGGCAGCAGAGCTTCAGAGCGGTTCCTCTTCCGCATCCCCACGCCCGGTCCCGATGTGGAGCGTGTGCGCGAGGAGCTGAAACGCCAGTTCCCCGAAGCACTCATCACCGATTTTCGCCAGACCAATCCCGCCATTGAAACAGGGCTCGACCGCGCGACTACGTTCCTCAGCCTGGTCAGCCTGATCGCGCTCATCGTTGGAGCGCTCGGCGTGGCAACCGCCATTCGCGCGCATCTGGCACAGAAGATGGACAGCATCGCGGTGATGAAGTGCCTCGGTGCCCGCTCCTGGCAGATCGTCTGGATCTACGTGATTCAGACTGCGGGCCTGGGGCTCGCCGGTGGCATCATCGGCGTTCTGTTCGGCCTTGCGGTACAGCGCGCCTTCCCGTTCTTCATCAGCCGGTATTTCAGCGTGAGCGCGGATGTGCCTTGGGATTTTGTCACAGCGGGGCAGGGAATCGCAGTGGCGCTGCTGTGCACGCTGCTCTTCACTCTGCCGCCGCTGCTCTCGATCAAGCACATCCGCCCGGGCCTGATCTTCCGGCGCGACATGGTGGAACGCGCGCCCGCTAAGCCGTGGCGCGCGAAGCTTGCGGACTGGCGCGATTCGGCTCTCACGACGCTCGCCATTCTGGTAGGAATCGGCAGCGTTGCTGGCTGGTTGAGCAACTCGTGGCAGATGGGCGCGTGGTTTGTCGCGGGGCTTGCCGGAAGTGTCGCGGCGCTTTCCCTGGTGGCTTGGGGCTTGCTCAAACTGCTGCGCTGGTTCAGCCGCGCGGGAGCGCAACGGCTGCGGCCCGCTCTTCGCCACGGCATCGCGAATCTCTATCGGCCGGGCAACCATGCGCAATCGGCGCTGGTGGCGCTTGGCATCGGCGTCATGTTCACGCTGACGGTGTATCTGGTGCAGCGGGGTCTGCTGTCGGAGATGGTGAAGAGCGCGCCGCCCGGTATGCCCAACGTGTTCCTGTTGGATATGACGCCGCGCAATCGCGACGCGGTGATGAATCTGATCGGGCAGCAGAAAGGCGTCGAAGGCAGACCGGAAACTGTGGGCACTGTGGCTGCGCGGATCACCGCAGTGAATGGAAAGGCGGTTGTCCGAAGCGATTTGAAGGGCGTTGCCAGGCGTTACGCCTCTACCGTTTCGGTGGCCATCGCCGAAGCATTGCCGCCATACACCCGCGAGATCGCGGGAACTTTTTGGCGGGCGACGCCCAGTTCGGCTCAGGTCTCCGTCTCGGAGGAGGCGGCCAAGGTCATGGGACTGAAGCCGGGCACCAAAGTGGTATGGTCCACGGCGAGCCGGGATATTCCGGTGACGGTCGCCGCGATACACAGGACGGAATCCATTCGCCTGAACTCGCGCATCGAGTTCTTCTTCAGCCCCGGGTCGCTCGAAGGGCTGCCGATGATCTATTACGGCAGTTTGCGAGTGAGACCGCCGGCTGTGCCGGAACTGCAGCGCGCCATCTATCGCCAGTTCCCCACCGTCACCGTGGTGAATGTTGCGGACGTGTTACAGATCGTGCAGGATGTGGTGGACCAGATCTCGCTGGTGATCCGGTTCATCTCGGCTTTTGCGATCCTGGCCGGCGCTGTGATACTGGCGTCGAGCATCGCTGGAACCCGCTTCCGGCGGGTGAGGGAAGTGGTAATCCTCAAGACCCTCGGAGCCACCCGGAGGAGGGTCGCGGAGATCTTCTCCGTCGAGTTCATGGTGCTGGGCGTGGTGGCTGGGTTGATGGGAAGTCTGCTCGCGACGGGATTCGCGAACATCCTGCTCCATAGTCTGCTGGATGCGCCGGTGCGGTTCGACCCAGTGCCGAACGCGGTCTGCATCCTGCTGACCGCGACAGTGGCAAATCTGGCGGGGTGGTTGGCCAGCTTCCGCATTCTGGGCCAGAAGCCGCTTGAAATCCTGCGCGAGGAATAGGGTGGCCCTGTTGTTGCTAGGTAAGTTGCGGAGTTACTCATCTATGGCAGATCAACTGGAAACGCTCAAAGCAAAATACCAATCGGTACTGAACACCATTTCGCAAAAGGGTGTGAAGCTGGAACACGTCAATATGGCGGGAGGCAAACTCTTCATCCAAGGAGTCGCGCCTTCTGAAGACATCAAGAACGAGGTCTGGAATCAGATTAAGCTCGTCGATTCGAGCTTCTCCGATCTGACAGCGGACATCTCGGTATCGTCGCAAGCGGCAAACACCCAGAGCGCCGCTGTTGGCTCCAGCAGCCAGCGAACGTATACCATACAGCCCGGCGACACGCTCTCCGGCATTTCGCAACGCTTCTACGGCAAAGCTTCCGAGTACACCAAAATCATCGAAGCGAACAAGGAAGCAATTCCCGACGCCGATAAGATTCGCGCCGGCCAAACCATCGTCATCCCGTAACGTTTACGCCCGCACTGCTTCCAACAACGCTTCGGCTTCGCCGGGCGTTGTGTGGAAGTGGGGCGAAACTCTGACCCAGCCCTGCCGGGGTGCAGCCATGATTCGAGCCTGCTTCAATCTCCGCATTGTGATTAGATAATTCTCTCCCGTTTTCCGAAAGCTCACAATCCCGGCTCCGCTTTTGGGATTGCGCGTGCCCAGCACGTCGCATCCCGCCTCAAGCAAGCTTTCCGCAATTCGATCCGCAGTTTGTTGCACCGTTCGCGCGATTTCTGATATGCCCACTTCAAGCAGGAAATCGAGAGATGCACGCAAGCCGTAGCAGCCCACCGTATTCAGCGTTCCGCATTCGTAGCGCCCCGCATTCGGACGCAGCCGCATGTCGCGCGAGGCGTAGTCATTAAATTCTGCTGTGTTGGTCCAGCCAAACTCGACAGGATCTATATCGTCCTGAATGTCCCGCCTGACATACATGATGCCGCAGCCTTCCGGCCCCAGAAGCCACTTGTGACCGTCGGCGGCGAGCGCGGAGACGCGGCACTGTTCGACATCGAGCGGGAAGACGCCCAAGCCCTGGATGGCATCGACGAAGAACAGGCAACCATGCCGAGCGCAGATCTCGCCCAAAGCCACCAGGTCCATGCGATGCCCGCTCAGGTATTGCACGAAGCTGACGGAAAGCAGGCGCGCGCCTTTGCAGGCGGCATCGATGGCTTCGAGCGGATCGAGATAGGAGAGCCAGGTGACCTGAATGGTGCCTTCCTGTTCCAGCTTCATCCACGGGAAGACGTTGGCGGGGAACTCTTCGCGAAATGCCACGACGCGGTCGCCGGGCCTCCACTGCAAGCCGCGCGCGAAGAGCGAGATGCCTTCGGAGGTGTTCTTGACGATGGCGATTTCGTCCGCTTTGGCACCGATGAGACGGGCTGTGGAATCGCGGAGGCCGTCGTAGGTGGCGAGCCAGCGATCGTAGTGCCAGCTTCCGTACTCAAGTGCATCGGCGGTCAGTTCGCGCATGGCGTCGGCGGCTCTGCGGCAGAGCGGTGCTACGCCTGCATGGTTCAGATGGATGATGTGTTCGCGAACGGGAAACTGATCGGCATAGCGATCCCAAAGCTCCATAAGCCCAAGGGTCTCATGGGGCCCATGCGGGAACAACGTAGGCGTAGAGCACGACGATGAGTCCGATGACGGACGCGAGGAAGATACTGTGCTTCAAGGTGAATCGGAACAGGCGGCCTTCGTCCCCGGGAGGCATGCCGGTTGCGGCGGCGGCGACGGCGACGCTGGTCAGGCTGATCATCTTGCCCATCACGCCGCCGGCTGAATTGGCGCTGGCCATCAAAACGGGATTGAGCTTGAGGCTGTTCGCGGTGATGACCTGCAGGTTGCCGAAGAGCGCGTTGGCTGAGGTATCGCTGCCGGTGAGGAAGACGCCGAGCCAGCCGAGGATGGCGCTGAAGAACGGGAAGAGTACGCCGGTGGCGGCGAAGGCGAGACCCATGGTGGCGGTTGCGCCGGAATAGTTCATCAGATACGCGAGCGCCAGCACCATGGCGATGGTGCCTTCCGCAATCACGAGCTGCCGGCCTGTCTTGCCGAGCGTACGCAACAGCCCAGACGGGGACATGCGCAGCACCATGGCCGAAACCAGGGCCGCGAAGAAGCAGGCGGTACCGGAGGCGGTGAGCCAGTTGAAGCGGTACATGGCTTCGTACGGCATCACCTTGGCGACCGCCGGCGGCATGCGCGCGATCTGGTTGTGCAACCCCGGCCAGGCGAAGGTGATGGTGGCCCGGTTCAAGATGCCAACGAGCGGCTTGTAGCTCCAGAGCAGGACGAAGATCACGAGGAGCCCGTAAGGAGCCCATGCCAGCCAGACGCTTCGGGCGTCGTTCGACCCCGTGTGCACGCCGCGCGAAGTGCCTGCGGGACGCCAGACGCGGAGCAGCATCACCAGCGCTCCCATGGCTCCGACAGAGGAGAGGATGTCGGTCAGTTCCGGCCCGATGAAGTTCGAGACCAAGTATTGCAAGCCGGCGAAGACGACGCCGCAGAGGGCGGCCGCGGGAAGGACGCCTCGGAGTGAAGTCCAACCGCCCATCACCATGATGAGGTAGGCCGGGATAAAGAGCGACACAGGGGCGCAGATGCGGCCCACGCCGGCGCT